>CAYNGG010000240.1:0-6259 GCA_964396575.1 uncultured Desulfobacteraceae bacterium
TCCTCTCCATCGACATCGCCGACGTGGACGTGGGCAAGAACATCGGCGCCGAGCTCGAGACCGACCGGGCCGAAGCCGACAAGAAGATCGCCCAGGCCAAGGCCGAGGAGCGCCGGGCCATGGCATTCGCGGCCGAGCAGGAGATGAAGGCGAAGGTCGAGGAGATGCGGGCCAAGGTGGTGGAGGCCGAGGCCGAAATCCCGCTGGCCATGTCCGAAGCCTTCCGCCAGGGGAACCTGGGGGTGATGGATTACTACCGGATGAAAAACATCATGGCCGACACCCAGATGCGGACCCAGATCGGTGGTGATGACGACGATCTGATGAGCGACGGAACCCAGAAAGAGACGAACCGATAGCCGACGTCGCGCTCCCGAATCGGGGGCGGAAAGGAGATCGCCATGGAGGTACTGATCACCCTGATCTTTATCGCCATTATCTTCTGGAAGATCCTCTCTTTTTTCAAACGCCTGTTGACCTCCGCCACGGACGGTCAGAAAAAGTCGGAGAAAAAAGGATTGCTCCAGAAATTCCAGGAGATGATGCACCGGATCGAAAAGGAGATGGCGGCCAAGGCCAAAGCCGGGGACAGTGGCGGCGAGGTCGATGCGGCCTCCTGGGAGCGGTTTCTAAGCGAGCGGGAATTGGTTGACGCGGAAACCGAGGCGGATCACCACGCGGCCGCAACGGCTCCCGGCCCCCCGCCGCCGCCCCAGCCGGGCCGGCATCGCCAGACCGAGGCGCCCCCTCGGCCGGTCCCCGAAGCCGTCATGTCGGCCGACGCCCGCCCCCATAGGACGACATCCACCCGCCGACGTCGGCTCCAGCAGGCGGTGGTCTGGTCGGAGATCCTGGCTCCGCCCGTTTCGGTGCGGGATTCGCGTTAAACGGTGTCCGTCCGGAAATCGGACAATCCGGTTTTGATGAATAATTCCGACCACATCGAAGGGGCGACCGGTCTGCGTGCGGGGACGCACAGGGAAATGTGAAGTGTGAAGTGGTGCTCCAAACCACGCTTCAAACTTCAAGCTTCAAAAGCTCTATCATGAAAAGGGCGGCCCACCGTGGCCGCCCTTTTTATGCTCATCCATAAGCACCTTTCCAAACCTTTCCAAACACAAACAATGACGGGGGAGGCCAGCCGGCCGCCCCTACTATTCAATGCCGCACGGGCCTTAAACCAGTGTGGCCGAAACAATGCCCTATCCAAAATGGCGTTTGAAATAACCCTTGACAAATGATCCCTGTATCCGCATAATAGTCGTACCATTCAGGGCGGGAAACGGCCCGCTGATGGTTCCCTGAAATCGGGTTAATCTGAATAACATAATAAATTTATGGCATTCTTAAGTTAGATACAAGGGGCGCTGGTTGCCGGGCTGGCCTGGTAAACAGTCGTACCATTAAGCCGTAAAAGGAGACATTGCATGTCGGATCACCTCCAATTTACCCCCGCTCGGATGGGACGGGCCGGCGAGGATGTCGCTTTGCAGATCGAGGCCGCCATTCTGGCCGGGAAAATCCAGCCCGGCGAGAGCCTCCCCAGCGAGCGGGAGCTTCGGGAGCAGTTTCAGACCGGGCGGGGCGTCATCCGGGAGGCCATGCGGGCCTTAAAGGAAAAGGGGCTCATCGAGATCAGGAAGGGCGCCAGGGGCGGGGCCTTTGTCAAGGAAGCGGAGGTGGCCAATGCCAGCGAGTCCCTGGCGCTGTTTCTGAAGCAGCAGAACGTGTCCCCGGACTACCTTGTCGAGTTCCGGGAGAGCATTGACCGGGCCATCACGGTCCTGGCCATCGCCCGCGCCGATCCGGCGGAAAAGGCGGATCTCGAGCGGGAGGCTTCGGCCCTGGCCGATCTGCTCGATGCCGCCGAAACCGATATGGAAGCTTTGGTGGAGACCGACCGCCGGCTCAACATCAAGTTGGCCCGGATGAGCCGGAATCCGATCTTCGAATGGGTGATGGGCGCCATTCAGCTCGGGTTCAGCTCACACGATCACGCCCTTTACGCTCATCCCCACTATCGCGGAGAGACCGTGGCCAACTGGCGGGAGACCACCCGGCAGATCGCCGCCAATGAGCCCACGGAGGCCCTGTCTTCCATCTCCCGGCACTACATCCTGTTGCGAAGCTGTCTCCGGGAGCGGCCGGGCGGGCGGGGCTGAGCTGAGCTGTTTCAACACCGGTGCCCAAGGGCACCGGCAGGGGCGACTGGCCGGTCGTCCTTACGACTACTAAGGAGGAGACCCATTATGACGACACCGCATTACGACTACATCATCGTCGGCGGCGGGTCGGCCGGCAGCGTGCTGGCCAACCGCCTGAGCGCGGACCCGGCCAATCAGGTTCTGGTCCTGGAGGCCGGACGCCCTGACCACAAGCTCGACTTCCGGATTCACATGCCGGCGGCTCTCACCTATCCCCTGGCCGGCCGGACCTACAACTGGTGGTATGAATCCGAGACCGAGCCGTACATGCACAACCGCCGGATCTATCAGCCCAGGGGCAAGGTTCTGGGCGGGTCGAGCTGTATCAACGGCATGATCTACATCCGGGGCAATGCCTTGGATTACGAGAAATGGGCTCAGTACAAGGGGCTCGAAGACTGGGACTACGCCCATTGCCTGCCCTATTTCAACCGGTTTGAAAACCGGCTGAACGGCCCCGAGGGCCAGCACGGCACGGATGGTCCGCTCTACCTGACCACGCCGGACTGCGACAATCCGCTGTTCGACGCCTTTTTCAAGGCGGTCCGGGAGGCGGGCTATCCGTTGACTGAAAACGTCAACGGGCCGCGTCAGGAAGGGTTTTCCAAGTTCGACCGGACCACATACAAAGGCCGGCGGTGGAACGCGGCCCGGGCCTATATCCATCCGGTCAAGGACCGCCCGAACCTCACGGTCCGGACCCATGCGATGGTCAACCGGATACTTTTTGAGGGGACCCGGGCGGTGGGCGTCGAGTATGTCGCCGGCAAAGCGGTCCACCAGGCCCGGGCCGGCGAGATTATCTCATGCGGCGGGGCCATTAACTCCCCGCAGCTTCTCCAGCTCTCGGGCATTGGCAACGCTTCCGAGCTGTCGGCCCTCGGGATTCCGGTGGTCGCGGATCTTCCCGGCGTGGGCGAAAATCTCCAGGACCACCTCGAGCTCTACGTTCAGTATGCCTGCAAACAGCCGGTCAGCCTCTATCCGGCCTTGTCCCTCTGGCGGCAGCCCTTTATCGGAGCCCAGTGGCTCTTTGCCGGGACCGGGGTCGGCGCCAGCAACCATTTCGAAGCCGGCGGGTTTGTCCGGAGCAACGACGAGGTGGATTATCCCAACCTCCAGTTTCACTTCCTGCCCATCGCCATCCGTTACGACGGATCGGTGGCCAACAACGATCACGGATTCCAGCTCCACGTGGGGCCAATGTACTCCGATGCAAGGGGTTTCGTGAAAGTCGGGTCGGCCGACCCTCGGGTCTATCCCCGAATCCGGTTCAACTACCTTTCGACTGAAAAGGACCGGCGGGAGTGGGTGGAAGCCATCCGCTGCTCGCGCCGGATCATCGGGCAGCCGGCTTTTGACGCCCTGCGCGGCGATGAGCTCGCGCCGGGGGCCGATGTCCAGACCGACGAGGAGATCCTCGACTTCGTGGCCCGGGACGGCGAAAGCGCCTATCACCCCTCCTGCACCTGCAAAATGGGCTACGACGATATGGCCGTGGTTGACGCGAATCTGAGGGTCCACGGCATCGAGAACCTCCGGGTGGTGGACGCTTCGGTCATGCCCGACATCACCAACGGCAATATCTACGCGCCGGTGATGATGATCGCCGAAAAGGCGGCCGACATCATCCTCGGCAACACCGCACTTACACCCGTGGAGGTCGATTTTTACCGACATCAGCTCGACGGGGACAACCCTGAAGATATGAAGAGGGCGTCATGAAAATGCTTCAAATGTTTATCGACGGAGAGTGGACCGATGCCCGCTCAGGCGGGACCCGAGACATCATCAACCCATACAACGGCGAGGTGATCGCCCGGGTTCCCGAAGGCGACCGGGCGGACGCCCAGGCCGCCATTGACGCGGCTCGCCGGGCATTTGACACGGGCCCCTGGCCCCGGCTGCCGGGTAGCGAGCGGGGTAATTACCTCCGACGGCTGGCCGGGCTCATCGCCCGGGAGCGGGAGACCCTGGCCGAGCTCGAAAGCCTCGACACCGGCAAGACGGTGGAGGAAAGCCGGTGGGACATGGACGGCATCGCCGACATTTTCGACTACTACGCTGATCTGGCCGACAAGGACGCCGGGGAGGTCATTGCATCCCCGACGGCGGAGACCACCAGCCTGGCGGTTCGGGAGCCGGTGGGCGTCTGCGGGCAGATCTCGCCGTGGAACTACCCGCTCCTTCAAGCATCATGGAAGATGGCCCCGGCCCTGGCCGCCGGCTGCACGATCGTCATGAAGCCCAGCGAGATCACTCCGCTGACGACTCTCAAGGTCACGGAGCTGGCGGTCGAGGCCGAAATTCCCCCCGGAGTGGTCAACACGGTCCTGGGGCCGGGCGCCACCGTCGGGGCTGAGCTGGCCGAAAGCCACCAGGTGGATTTGATCTCGTTTACCGGCGGGATCGAGACCGGCAAGGGGATCATCCGGGCGGCGAGCGGCAACGTCAAGCGGATCGCTCTGGAGCTGGGGGGCAAAAACCCCAACATCGTCTTTGACGACGCCGATTTCGACCTGGCGGTGGATTACGCCTTAAACGGCGTCTTTTTCCACGCCGGCCAGATCTGCTCGGCCGGCGCCCGGCTTATGGTCCAGTCAAAGATTCACGACCGGTTTGTGGAAGCCCTCCTCGAACGGATGAAAAAAATCCAGTTGGGAAACGGATTCGACCCGGAGACCCAGATGGGGCCGCTGATCTCGGCCGAGCACCTGGCCAAGGTGGAGCGGTACATGGGGATCGCCGAAGCCGAAGGGGCCAGGCTGCTGCTGGGCGGCAAGCGGCCCGATGATCCGGACCTCCAAAAAGGCTTCTTTTTCCTACCCACTCTGTTTGTCGATTGTGAAAACGAGATGCGGATCGTTCAGGAGGAGGTCTTCGGGCCGGTGATCACGGTGGAGCGGTTCGACACCGAAGCGGAGGTTATCGAGCGGGCCAACAGCACGATCTACGGACTTTCCGCCGGGTTCTGGACCCGTGATCCGGATCGAATCCACCGGGTTTCCCGGGCGCTCCGGTTCGGGACCGTCTGGGTCAACGACTTCAATATCTACTTTGCTCAGGCCCCCTGGGGCGGGTATAAACAGTCGGGGATCGGCCGGGAGCTGGGCCGAGCGGGTCTCGAGGAATACACCGAGATTAAGCACATCTACCAGAACCACGCCACTCAGGAGATGGGCTGGTTCGGCCGGTAACAAACCGTTTTGACTCGACGGGAGCCGGCGGCCGGGCGAATCGGTCCGGTTGCCGGCTCATGCCCAAAGCTCAAGAAAGCAATGATCGCCCCCAATTTCACCAACCCCGGATCATCAACCCCATGAGACTTCAGCGGAGTGAGCGGCGCACTTGTCTCCGATCAGGCGATGGGCTGGTTTGGCCCTTAAAGGGGCGTTTTTGGCCCCATCGGGTTACCCGCTCTCCTCGCCGCCGTCCGCCCCGGATGCCTCAGCCCCCGCTGCCGCCAGCAATTCCTCGACGCCGGGATAGTCGCCGGCTTCCCGGTTCCGGATGGCGAGTCCCGCGGTCTCTCCCGGCCCGGCAATGAGCACGCCGCCCTGCTGGAGGGCGTCGCCCTGGACTCCGGGGCTGAAATGGCCGGACAGGACGGAGCCCATCAGGGATTTGACCGACTTGAGCCCCACCATTGATCCCATGCCCCGCCGGAAGTCCAGGGACTTATAGATTTCCTTGTCCGGGTCGGTGTAAACCTCGCCGGTAAAGCCGGTCGCCTTCCGGAAACCGGGAATGTGGGAGGCCTCGCCGTTTCCGATCACGGCGAGTCGAAGCCCGGCCGTCTCAAAATCATCCGCCCGCCCCTCTAGCTCGGCCACCTGCCGGCGCGCGATCGGTCAGCCGAAGTGGCGGATGAAGATCAAGGCCGCCCGCCGTTCTTGCCAGAGCGTTGAAATGGGCCGCTCAATACCGGATTCGTCCAGGAGCGGCAATTCCGCAATACCGTTCAATCTCAGTTGTGCTGTGTCCATGGTGTCTTCCTTTCGACGCTTCTTGATCGTTAAAATAGGCTTCGATCATCGTTTCGGCCAATGGATGCG
>CAYNGG010000241.1:0-6246 GCA_964396575.1 uncultured Desulfobacteraceae bacterium
AGACGCCGGCAGAAGAATCCGCCGGCCCCACTCGACCGTCGCCGCGTCCAGACTGACCCCGGCCCAGTCCAGAAAGATCGAGAGGCTCAAGGTGGGAAACAACCGGTCATCCACCTTGATCAGGAGAGGCAGGTGACGATAGATCCCGTCGTCGTCCGGCCAGACACTGATGTCGCCGGTCCCCGTTGCCGCCGCCGCGAACGGCTCATGCTGAACCAGAGCCCGGACGGCGTGGAAGGGCCGGCCGCGGCCGATCTCCTCAGGCGACCCGAGGGCCCTAGAACGGATCTGATCATCCCCGCCATCCGGGTCCGATTGGAACCGGGCCGGGACCGGGGAAATAGCGAACCCCACCGGGAGATAGACCGGGGCCAGGGCCTTCAGGGAATCGGCAAAAGCCCGGTCGGCGGCCGGGGTGCTCGGCCGGGCGAAAATGATGTCATAAGCCGTGGCCGCCGGTCTCAGATCGGCAAGCGCCGTGTTGACCGGGGCCAGCTCGGTCCGGTCGAGGACGTTTTTACCGAAATAGTCGTAAGTTTCGTCGGTGATGGTGAGGTAAACGATCCGGGGGATAAAAGCCGCCTGGGGCCCCTCGCCCCCGTTGACGGCCCGTCGGAAAAAGCCGTCCATGGCTTTGTAATCGTAGATGGACCAGGCGAACCGACCCCACCCCAAAATACCGACCCCGGCCAGGAGAAAGGCCAGGGTCAGCAGGGCGGTCAGGCGCTGGTGGGGCCTACCTTTGAACTTGAAACGCATAGCTCTGGACGAGCAAGCCCTTGCCCGAGTATGCCTGCAAGACCTCCAAAAACGGGTCGTCACAGCCCGCCTCCTCCCAGCCCCGGACATTCCCGGCGATACCGATTCTCGGCTCCGACCGCCGGGTCAAAACGATCTCACCCCCTTGGGCCAGATCATCCCGGAGCGCCATCCATTGATCCGGGGCCATCCCGGCATCCTCCAGGGCGGCGACCTCAGGCAGGGGAGCCGGCCCGCAGATCACGGTGAAGCGCTCCATGTCGCTGTTCCCGTCCACCTGGTAAAAGGTCCGGGCCGAAGGCAGGATCAAAGCCGGTCCTTTGATTTCCTGGGCCGCCCGGTTCAGGAGTGTAACCCGGCGGTCGTCGGCGTGGACAACGTAAACATAGCGAGCCGACGCCTCCGGCTGGACGTAAACCCGGAGATAGTCCCCGGTCCGGACGAGATCCCGGGACCGGGCCCGGGTTACTTCGTCTCCGGATTTAATCTGAATTCCGATCCGGGCCTCCACCCGGTCCTCAGCCGCCTTCACGGGTCCCCCGACCACCGCCGTCAAACCGATGACGGTCCAGATGACCAGAAGCCCCCTCAACCCAGTACGCATTGCCCGCTCCTTTCCCTGTTAGCGGAAGTCCCCATTTGCCCGCCGGCCTGCCGGGTTATGCTTATTGATTTCGTTACGAATGATGTCCGCAATGCCGCGAAGCGCATTATTGACTGACTCTGAGCTGGTAAATATTTCAGCTACATCGGGATCAAGAACGATAATATTGCTTCCTTTGTTGAATCTGCTGACATATTTACCCCTTATGCCGTTACTGAAATCATATTCATCCAGCATTTCCTGATCACCTTCAAAAGAGACGGCATGTTTTCTAAAAATTAATGCCGCTTTTTCATTATCCCAATCAAATTTCAGACTCACCTTCATCCGGCTCCATCGGCCTCATCGGCAAGGGCCGCATCCAGAGCCTTCAGCCCCGCTTTGATGCCCATCAGTGAGATCGGCACCCCGATCCGCTGGCCATCCACTGATTGGAAGGTCACCCGGGCCTCCCGTCCGCCTTCCAGCTCGGCCCGGAGGTCGGCCGACAACGGCCAGAGGGCGATACACCCGGTCTGGCGGCAGTGATGCAGGGAAATCGACCACCGCTTTCCCTCATCCACCCGAAGCTCGACCCCGCCGTCCAGCATCACGCCGAGCGGAATCCGGAGCGTCCCCCACAAGGCGGGCCGGGTTTCGCCGTCCACCGCCACATCCAGCTCCTGAATGGTCATCCCGACCAGCGGGGCCTCCTCATGGCCGGTCACGTAAACCCGCTGCTCCAGAACCCATCCGGATGCCGCCTCCGTCGGCCGCAGAGCCCAATCCTGAAAGACCCGTGCTCCTTCCTCGCCCCGGCATTCTACCGCCACGGCCAGGCACAGGCAAGCCACTATCCCAAAAATCTCCCATTTCCGCGTCATAACCATGCTCCCACCAGAATAAACGGGGACCAGTAAAAGGGATGTCGAAAGCCCGACTCCCGCAACAATTCCACCTGAGCCCGCCGGAGGGCCTCGGCCTTGGACGCCCCGGCATCCTCCAAGTGAGTGTAAAACGACGGCAGCAAAATCTGGGCCGCGTTGTCCGAGACCGGCCAGAGCGACCCCAGCGCGCTCCGGGCCCCGGACTTGAGCACCACCCCGGACAGCCCGAGGGGAGATCGGTCATCCCCCTCGGCCGTCTGGCAGGCACTCAGGGTGATCAGCTCCACCGGCCGGTCCGCCAGTTGAGTGGGCCGGATCATCTCCTCCAGCCGGTTCATGTCCAGACGAGCGTCATAGGTCATGATGAAATTGTCGGCCGGCTTTCCGCCGAAGTAGCCGTGGGAGGCGATGTGGATCACCCGGTAGGCCGAATCCCCCAGGGCGGCGGTAAACCGGTCCAGCCGAAACCCGTCGTTGAGGAGTACCGTCCCCGGCAGGTGGCTGGAGAGCTGGGCGATCTCGGCATCCACGCCCGGGAGGGCCAGAGCCCGCCGGACCCGGGCCACCGTCTCGGGGGTGGCCTCGGACGCCCCGGCCGACGATCCGCCCGGCGTGGTATCCACCGCCGCCACCGTCAGCCCCCGGACGCCCCGGTCGGGCGAAGTAGCCGAGGATACGGTGAGCGCGTCCCAGAAGGGACCCGGCAGATCGTAGATCACCGGCCCCGGCTCGCTCATCCCCGCCATCAGGGAGACCATCTCCCCCCGGGCCAGGGGATCGGAGGCCAGCAGCGTGAGTCCCGGCACGGTGACCACGCTGTATTGTTCCACCAGGAACCGCTCCCCGTCCCAGAGCGCCGCGATGGGCAAGAGCCGAAGGACGCCGTCAGGCACGTAAACCAGGGTCTCGACCTCGTTGGCCGTCAACACCGGGAGAATCGGCCGGATCAGCCAGTCATGGATCTTTTGGGATGCCGTTTCGAACGGCTCCCCCCGTCGGAGCCTTCGGGTCAACCGGGTCACCGCCGCCTCCAGGCCATCCGCCCGAACGGCCGACGTCCGCTGGGTCAGCCGCCCCCCGGCCTCCACCAGGAGCGCCAGTCGATCCGGCAAAATGATCGGATAGATCACGGCGGTGTCGCCGGCCAGGGTCTCGATCCCCCGGCTCAGAGCCGCCACGCAGGGGTCCCGGAAGTAGTCGGTCAGCTCCGATCGCTTGACTTTCTCCACCACCGACTGGGCCTCCCGGAGCAGGGCTTGCCGATCGGGCGGCGCCGAAACCTCGGCCGCCTCCGCCAATAGCATGTCCGCCAGGCCCATGTAAATGGGGGCGAGGGTCTCCCGGAAGGAGGACCGGCCGTCCTGGTAGCGGATGGGGATGTCCTGGCGGATGGCCTCGATGTGATAGACCGACCGCCGGTAGGCCGCTATGGCACCGCCCCGGTCGCCGGTGGCCCTCAAGAGCCGGCCCAACCGCCACTCCCATTTCAGGAGGAGGTCGTCCGCCCGGATTTCCTGGGCCGCCAAGAGGGCCGCTTCGGTGCGGGCTCGGGCTTCCTCGATTCGGCCGGCGCGCTCATGGATCTCCCCCAGCCGGCCGGCCGCTTCGGAGATCCGGCGGAGATCTTCGCTGGCCTCGGCCAGAGCCATCGCTTCGGCCAGAACCTCGGCGGCGAATCGGTCGGCCGATTCTCCGGCCTCCCGGCGGATTATTTCCGCGGCGATCCCCAGGAGCAGGTCGGCCCGCCGGCCGCTGGGCCGGACCCGTTCGGCGGCTCGACGGGCATCGGCAAGCTGTGCCATGGCCCGGTCGTCATCAGCCAGGGTCCGGGCCAGGTTCCGCCGGACGCCGGCCTCGAGGGCCGGCTCACCCGCCCGGACCGCGTGGTCCAACGCCGTCCGGTAAACATCATAGGCCGCCTCCCGGCGGCCATCCCCGTAGAGCACGGTCCCTAACCGGTTGGCACAGACGGCGGCCAGGTCCGGCCGGTCCATCCCTTCCGCTTTCTCCAGGGCCGACCGGAGCAACGGCTCGGCCAGGTCCGGAGCCCCCTCCAGGAAATGGATGTATGCCAACCCTTGACCCGAGATCGTTTCCAACAGAATGTCCCCGGCGGCTTGGGCCGCGTTCAGGGCCGCCCGGAGGTCCTCGCGGGCTTCGGGGTAATGGCCCAAACGCCGATAAGCCTCTCCCCGACGGATCAAAAGCCGGGTCCGGGCCTCCCCCTCGGCATCGGCCAGTTGGACCGTCCAGTGGGCAATTCGGGCGGCCAAGTCACCTTCGGCCGGGGTCGCCTCGATACCCCCCGCCGGGACGGCCAGCCCCAGCAGACAGACCAGCCCGGCGGCGATCCACCATCGCTGTGATCGGATGTTCATGGGACGCTCCTTAATAGGCATTAAGGCGGACCCGGAAATGGACCCCCTCATCCTGGAAGTCGTGCTCCGCCGAGTCCTCGGCCTTGTTCAGGTCATGAGCAAAATAGATTTCCGCGTCGAGCCACCGGCTCGGGGTCCACAACAGCCCGACGCCCACCGAATGGAGCGGGTCGTCCGAATCGCTCTCCCCCCGGTTCCACGCATCCCCGAAGTCCATGAACGGCGCGATCCGCAGGACATCCGCCGGGCCGTCCCCGGTCTCCCGGCGCAATAGTGGATAGCGCCATTCGGCGGACAGGACATAGCCACCGTCCCGGACCCGGGCGTTCTCCCGGTAGCCCCGGACCGTCCCGGCCCCGCCCACCGCGAACCGCTCCAGGGACAGCAACCGGTCTTCGGCAAGCTGGACGTCTCCCCTCAGCAGGACCTGGCCGAACCGATCCCCTAATCGCAGGGCATACTGAGCCTGCCCCAGCCAGGCCAAAAACCGACCATCGGGCTGATCTTCGCTATTGATGGTCGGGCCGAACAGGTCAACGCCCAGACTCAGGGTTGATCGAAACGCCAGGGCCGTGTCCGGGCTCCGGTCCACAAAGGACTGGACCAGCCGGACCGCCGTGACCTGGGTCTTTCCATCCACGGGACCGAGCTCGTAGGAAAAGGGACTCCCGTCGATGAAGGTCTGGCTCTCGCGGACCGCCAGGGTCACACCTAGCTCCAGGGTCCGGCCCAGGGTCCGGATCACCGGATGGGTCAGCCCCACCTCGGCGCTCTCCGCTTCACTTTCCACATCCACGAGTTTCAGGGGCTCCTCGACCACCGCGTTTTCCGTCCGGCTGTACCGGAACGACAGCCGGGTATCCCGGGCGGTGATGGGGAGCGTATATCCGACCGCTATCTCGTCGCCGCCCTCGCTCAGCCCGGCGGAGGTTTCCAGGAGATCCCCGAATCCGGTGGGGTTCCAGATCGCTCCGGCCAGGGAGACCTGTTCCGCGCCGGTGCTCGGCGGCCGGTGGTTGTCGGTCAGGATGCTCAAGGCATAGGGTTGGGCCCGGTCCACGTCCAGGTCGAGGACCGCTTCGCCCGGTCCCAGGCCCGGACGAATCCGGCCGTTCATCCGATCAATGAGCGGGTCCTGTAACAGAAGCTGAAACCGCTTCTGGAGCGCGGCGGTGTTGAACGGCCGGTCCGGGTCCGGCCAGAGCCGCTTCCGGATGTAGTTGGGCCGGAGCCGGCCGTTGCCCGAGACCGAGATCCGGTCCAGCCGCCCCTCCTCGATCCGGTAGCTCACCACCCCGTCATCCACCCGCTGGCCCGGCGTCAGGACCGCTCCGGAATTCACGTAGCCCTCGTCCACGTAGAATCGGGTCAACTGGTAACGAATCTCTTCCAAATCCGCCACCGTGACCGGCTTGCCAATAAACGGCGCCGCCACCGCCGCCAGCTCGGCATCGGAAAAAACGGTGGCCCCGTCAATCTCTAATCCCTTGAGCTGAATCGACCCGCCCCCCGGCCGGACATCCCGGCGCTCCGGAGCCGGGGGAGTCGTGACGCCGTCGTCCGAAGGGGGCGGCAGGTAGTCGGGGAGCGGCGGTCGATCCTGACCCGGATGAGGCGGCGGGGCGGGATTAACGGGCTC
>CAYNGG010000242.1:0-6222 GCA_964396575.1 uncultured Desulfobacteraceae bacterium
ATGGTCGAGGCCCGCACCCGTGAGCTTCAGAAAGCCCAGGCTGAGCTCCTCGTCAAGGAGCGCCTGGCCGTGCTGGGCCACTTCGCCGGGAGCATCTCCCATGAGATCCGAAACCCCCTGGCGGTCATCGACACCGCCGCGTATTTTGTGAAGCTGAAGCTGGCCGGCCGGGATGAAAAGCTCGACCAGCATTTCGGGCGGATCCAGAGCAATGTGAAAAAGATTACCGATATCATCGAAAGTCTTCTCAACCTGACCCGGATGGAAAAGCCGAGGACGAAACCCCAGGCGCTCGCCGAGCTCATTGAAGAGACCCTCGGAAGCTGCAAAATTCCGGAGTCGGTGGCGGTGGTCAAAAAAATCCCGGCGGATGCCGTGAGGGTGGAAGTAGATGTTGAGCAGATCCGGATGGCCGTCAAGAATTTGGTCAACAACGCGGTCCAGGCCATGGACGGCGAGGGGACTCTGACCCTGACGGGCCGGGTGGTCAATGGGGATCGGGTCGAGCTGCTCGTTTCCGATACCGGCCCGGGCATCCCCGCGGAGCAACTGGAAAGCGTCTTCGAGCCGCTGTTTACCACAAAAGCCCAGGGGATCGGGTTCGGGCTGTCCATCACCAAGATGATCATCGAAAAGCACGGGGGAACGATCCGGGCGGACGCGGCCCCCGACGACGGTGCGGCATTCACTCTGACCTTACCCCTTGCTGAGCGAAGGAGAGCGGAGTCATGAAGGAATCGTTTGATATTTTGATCGTGGACGACAATGAGGCGTTGGCGCTGAGCATCCAGGATATGCTCAACGCAGCGGGATATGAGGCGTCGGTCGCCCTGGACGCGAAGTGCGCGCTGACGGCGTGTCGCGAAAAGCCGTTCGACCTGATGATCCTCGATTATAAGCTGCCGGACATGGATGGTCTGGATCTGCAAAAGCGTATGACGGAGATCTCCCATTCGGACTGCATCATCATCACCGCCTACGCGAGCCTCGAGAGCGCCGCCGAAGCCGTGCATCGGCGACAGATCGTCGGATACGAAACCAAGCCCCTGGACATGAACCGTCTCCTGGCCTTTATCCAACAGGTCAAGGAGCGACGCCTGGCCGAGGGCCGGCTCCAAAGCGCCCTGGATCAGACCCGGCAACATGCCCGGGAGACCGACGCTCTGCTCGAAGCGGCCCGGGCGGTCCTCAACTACCGGGATTTCGAGCCGGCCGCCCGGCGGATTTTCGATATCTGCGCCGACTTGATCGGGGCCACCGCCGGCTATGTCGCCCTCTTGTCCGAGGACAACAGTGACAACGAGCTGCTCTTTCTGGAAAGCGGGGGACTCGAATGCGGCGTTGATCCGAGCCTGCCCATGCCGATCCGGGGCTTGAGAGCCGAAGCCTACCGGACGGGCAAGCCCGTTTACGACAATGATTTCGCCAACAGCCCTCACATGGAATTCATGCCGGAAGGACACGCCCCGCTGAAAAACGTCCTGTTTGTCCCGCTGAAACAAAGCGGAAAAGCGGTCGGAGTCATCGGGCTGGCCAATAAGCCGGCGCCGTTCACCGACGACGACGCCCGCCTGGCGTCCGGGTTCGCGGAATTCGCCGCCATCTCCCTCCACAACGCCGCCATGGTCGAGTCGCTCGAAGCGGCCCGGAAAACCGCCGTTGAGGCGACCCGGGCCAAAACCAACTTTCTCGCCCACATGAGCCACGAAATCCGGACCCCCATGAACGCGGTGGTCGGGATGTCTCACATCCTGAACGGAATGCGGCTCAGCCCCCAGCAGCGGGACTGCGTCGAGACCATCCTGGCCGCCTCCGATATCCTCCTGTCGGTCATCGACGACATTCTCGATTTCTCCAAGATCGAGGCCGGCCGGGTGGAGCTGGAGACGGTCAATTTCGATCTCGACCATATACTCCGGGAGGTGACCGGCGTGGTCGCCACGCGGGCGAGGGAAAAGGGGATCTGGCTGGGGTTCGAGATGGATGACTCGGTTCCCCGGCATCTGGCGGGCGATTTGGGGCGGTTGAGGCAGGTGCTGCTGAACCTGGCCAACAACGCGGTGAAGTTCACGGAAACAGGGTCGGTGCGAATTCAGGTTTCAACCGATTCGGAAACCGATGCCCAAGCGACCCCGCGGTTTTCAGTGGCGGACACCGGTATCGGAATCCCCGCCGATCGGCTTGAAGCCCTGTTCGATCCCTTTTCCCAGGCCGATGCGTCCGTCTCCCGCCGGTTCGGCGGAACGGGCCTCGGCCTGGCCATCTCCCGAAAAATCGTGGAAATGATGGGCGGCGAGATCGGGGTCGAGTCCGAGCCGGGGGTCGGCAGCACCTTCTGGTTTACGGTGGTGCTGGATAAGGTATCCCCGCCCAGGCGCCGGGAGGCGGAACGGCGGGCAACCGATCAAACCCCCTGCGCGGAGGCCGAAAAGACCCTGAGAATCCTCGTGGCTGAAGACAATTTCTTCAACCAGAAGATCATCCAGATCATGCTCGGAAAGCTCGGGGCGGTGTCGGACATCGCCCAAAACGGCGAAGAAGCGATCCGGATGCTCGGGGAAGCCCCCTATGACCTGGTCCTCATGGACATCCACATGCCGGTGCTCGACGGGATGGAAGCCACTCGACGGATTCGCCGGTCAGACGCGGCATTCAAGGATATTCCCATCATCGCCCTGACGGCC
Organism: uncultured Desulfobacteraceae bacterium; assembly: GCA_964396575.1. Taxonomy (GTDB): domain Bacteria; phylum Desulfobacterota; class Desulfobacteria; order Desulfobacterales; family JAABSP01; genus CAYNGG01. The sequence goes on from CAYNGG010000242.1 coordinate 2,685, forward strand.
GACGCCATGGTCGAGCACCGGGACGCCGGGCTGGCGGCCGGCCTGAACGGTTATCTCATCAAACCTCTCAAACCCGAAGCGCTGAAAGCAGCCATTGATCAAAGCCTATGTGAAAAGCACGGCGCTTCCGGAGCCGGCGAAAAATAACGGCGACTGATATCAAACCGGAGACCCCATGAAACCACAATCCATTCGTCCGCCTCACCTCTTCCAGGCCGTCATCGTCCTGGCGCTGCTGGTGATCAGCGGGTACAATTACCTGCTGTTCCACACCCTGGCGGAGCTGTTCAGCATCGCCGTGGGCTGGTCCATTTTCATGATCGCCTGGAATGCCCGGGACTGGAGCGCAAGCCGCTATTTCCTCGTCATCGGGGTCGCCTATCTCTTCATCGGCGGTATCGACCTGGTCCATACCCTGGCGTACAAGGGGATGGCCATTTTTCCCGGATATGACTCGGACCTGCCGACTCAGCTCTGGATCGCGGCCCGATACCTGGAAAGCCTCTCACTGGCCGCGGCCCTGCTCCTGATCCGCCGTCCGGTGGACCCGGATCGGTTGCTTGCCGTCTATTTCGGGATCTTCGTCCTCATCCTGGCGGCGACCTTCGGGGAGCGCTTCCCGAGCTGCTTTGTCGAAGGCGAGGGCCTGACCCGGTTCAAGGTCCTCAGCGAATATGTCATCTGCCTGATCCTGGCCGCCGTCCTGGCCCTGCTGGTCCGGCGGCGGACCGAGTTTGACCCCCGGATTTACTACATGATCGGCGGCTCCGTCCTCCTGACCATCGGGGCTGAGCTGGCCTTCACCTTCTATGTCAGCGTTTACGGCCTGTCGAATCTGATCGGCCACCTCTTCAAGCTCGGCTCCTATTACCTCGTCTATCTGGCGCTCATCGAAAACGGGCTCCGGAAGCCGTACACCTTGCTGATGCGGGAGCTCAAGCAATACGAAATGATGATCGCCAATATCACCGACCCGGTCTCCTACGTGGACCGGAGCTACCTCTACCGGGTGGTCAACGACGCCTATTCGAAATACGCCAGGCGCCCGCGTGAGGAGATCATCGGGATGCCGGTGCCGGAGCTTCTGGGCCGGGAGGCCTTTGACCAGTATGTTAAGCCGGCCCTGGATACCTGTTTCAACGGCGAGCCCGTTCAGTACGGCGCCTGGTTCGACATGCCCGGCAAGGGGCCGAAATTCATGGAGGTGGCCTATTACCCCATCTACGACGAGACGGGCCGGATCGTGGTCGGCGCCGCCGCCCACAGCCGGGACAAGACGACGGTCAAGGCGGCGGAGGACGCCGTCCGCGAAAGCGAGGCCCGGTTTCGGACCATGTTTGAAAATCAAAACGCCGTGATGCTGCTGATCGACCCGGAGGCCGGCCGGATCATCCAGGCAAACCGGGCCGCCAAGCGGTATTACGGCTGCCCGGAGGGGAAGCTCGAAGACCAGACCATCTTCGAGATCAATCAAGCGGGCCGGGCGGAGATCGAGCGGAAAATGGAGGGCGCCCTGGCCGAAACGCTCAACTGCTTTCACTTCAGGCATCGACTGGCCGACGGCCGCATCCGGGAGGTCGAAATCCACTCCTCACCCATTGTATTCAAGGGAAAAACCCTGCTCTTTTCCATTGTCCACGACATCACGGAGCGGATGCGGGTCCAGCGAATTCTGGAGATTTACAAGGAGATCGTCTCATCGACGCCGGATGCCATCGCCTTTCTCGATAACGAATACCGGTACCGGATCGCCAATGATGCCTACGAGACCTTTTCCAACCGGAAGCGGGAGGACTTTATCGGGTTGAGCGTCGCCGAATACCTGGGCGAGGCGGTCTTCCGGGAAAAGGTGAAGCCCAATTTCGACCGGTGCCTGAGCGGCGAGACGATCCACTACCAGGATTGGTTCGAGTATCCGACCCTGGGAAGGCGGTACGTGGATGTCACCTACTTCCCCTACCGGGACGAGGAGAACCAGATTGCGGGAATCGTTTCAAGCACCCGGGACATCACCGATCTGAAGGCGGCCGAGGAGAAGCTCCAAGAGTACGCCAACCGCCTGGAGGACATGGTCGCGGAACGCACCCGGGAGCTCCAGCAGGCCCAGAATGAGCTGCTGGTCAAGGAACGCCTGGCCGTGCTGGGCCATTTCGCCGGCAGCATCTCCCATGAGATCCGCAATCCCCTGGCCGTCATCGACAGCGCGGCCTTCTTTTTGAAACAGAAGCTGTTCCAGGAACCGGAACCGGAAAAGATCGAGCAGTACCTCGGCCGCATTCAAAACAATGTGAAAAAGGCCACCGACATCATTGAAAGTCTCCTCAACCTGACCCGGATGGAAAAGCCGAAAACAAAGCCCCATGCGATGGCCGATCTCTTTGACATGGCGGTCCGTTCCAGCAAAATCCCGACGGGGGTTCAGGTGATCCGAGAGCTCCCTCCGGACCCGGTATGGATGGATGTGGACGCCGGGCAGGTCCGGATGGCCCTCAAAAACCTGATCCAGAACGCGGTTCAGGCCATGGAAGGGGAGGGGGTGCTCACGCTGTCGGGACGGGTCGAAGAAGAGGGGTGGCTTGAGCTGGCCATCTCCGACACCGGGCCGGGCATCCCCGCCGATCAAGGGGAAAAGGTCTTCGAGCCCTTGTTCACCACCAAGGCCCAGGGGATCGGCTTCGGCTTGTCCATCACCCAGATGATCGTTGACAACCACGACGGGACGGTCCGGGTCGAATCGGGCCCGGACGGCGGCGCGCGGTTTGTCCTCATGCTGCCGCGGGGGGAAAAATAAAGACCTCCGGGGTTTCCAAAACCTCGGAGGTCTTCAGGAGGAGGTCTGAGCATGAATATGAAATCCTTGTGCATCCTGTTTTTTCTGTTGCTGACCGTGGCGGGTCCGGTGGCGGCGGACCCGCCGCCGGCTGAGCCAGTCGATAACGCCTCCCGGGTGAGCCTTTCTCCGGCGGAAGCCGAGTGGCTCAACGCCCATCCCCGGATTCGGCTGGGGTTGTTCGACGGGATCGAGCCGGCCATGTTCAGAGGAAAAAACGGCGAATTCGTCGGCATTGTAACGGAAATCATCGATTTGATCGGCCGGCGGGCCGGAATCCAATTCGAGATCGTCCCCATCACTGCGTCCATGAGATCCGATCTGCTGAATCAAATGAAAGCGGGAGAGATCGATCTGTATCCGGGCTTTAAAAACCCGGCGCACGGGGAGCTTCTCCGCTTCACCGCCCCTTTTTATACCGTGAGCTGGGTGATTGTCGGCCGGGATGACACGCCGTTTATAAGCGGATTGCGTGACCTGGAAGCCCTGGATCTGACGGTCGCGATTGTTCGGAACATGAAGTGGGACGAGATTCTGAGCCAGCACTATCCGGATATCGATGTGGTCCATGCGGAGACCGTCCTGGAATCCCTCAATCTTGTTTCCCATGGGAAAGCCGACGCGGTGGTCATCGGGCTGGACATCGCCGCCTACCTGATCCGAAAGCAGGGCCTCTACAACCTGAAGGTCGCCGCGCCGATGGACTAC
>CAYNGG010000243.1:0-6220 GCA_964396575.1 uncultured Desulfobacteraceae bacterium
GGCCGGCGAAAAATGAATTTTCGCACTCCTGGAAAAACTTACCAAGGAGCCCGAGATGTCCCCAACCGTCCGAACGATCCACCGCTGGCTTTGGGTTGCGGTGCTGGCCTTTGCCGTTGTCGGGGCGGAAACCGCTTCGGCCGCCGAGATCCACCGATTGGTCCGGATGTGGCCGGAGATGCGCCAGCCCTGGTATTTTCTCTTGCCGTTTGACGTGGATGCCGACGCCGACGGCTACATCTATGTAGCGGACACGGAAAACCACCGGATTCGGAAATTCAACCGGGACGGCGGGTTTGTCACCGAGTGGCGGACTTTCGGCCCGTTTGCCGGGCAGCTCTACAAGCCCCATGGGATCGCGGTGGATTCCCGGCGGGGCTGGGTCTATGTGGCGGACACGGAAAACGACCGGGTCCAGCGCTTCGACCGGAACGGGACCTTCGACCCGGAGTGGGGGGAAACCCCGGCGGGGGAGCTGTCGGTCCCTTACGCGGTGGCGGTGGATGAGACCGGCTGCGTTTACGTGGCCGACACCGGAAACAGTCGGATCGTCCGGTATGACGAAAACCGCCGGATGATTGGCGAGTGGAACGGGGACGCATCGGGGGACGGACCATTGGACTGGCCCAAGGGGATTCTGGCCGAAGGGGGCAGGATCTACGTGGCCGACACCGAAAACCATCGGATCGGGGTCTTCACCCCCGACGGCGAGTGGATCGATTGGTGGGATGAGGGTCAGGGGGATGGGGAGGGTCAGCTCGACTTGCCCACGGACATCGCCGCGGACGGGGCGGGCGGCTTTTACGTGGCCGACAACTTCAATGACCGGATTCAGCGGTTTTCCGCTGAAGGGGATTTTCTATCGACGTGGGGGGTCGAGGGAACCGGGGAAGGGGAATTCGTCTCGCCGTCCGGGGTGGCCGTCTCCGACGGCCGGGTCTATGTGGCCGACTTGAACAACCGCCGGATTCAGGTCTTTTTGCCTGATGGCTGGTTTGTCGATAAGTGGGCCAGTACCGGCAATGGGCCGGGAGAGATGGAGCGGCCTCAGGGGGTGGCGGTGGCTCCGGACGGGACGGTCTATGTAGCGGACACGAACAACCACCGGATTCAGGTCTTCGACGGTGACGGCAATTATTTGCGGGCCTGGGGCGAAGAGGGGAGCGGGGAAGGGGAGCTTAACATCCCCCATGCCTTAACCGTGGCCGACGGGAAGGTTTACGTGGCCGATACCTTAAACGACCGGGTCTTGGCTTTTGACCCGTCGGGCGGGCTGGTGGCTCAGTGGCCGGCGGACGGGCCGGACCCGGAGCTGCTCGACGACCCGGCCGGGGTGGCGTCGGACGGGGCGGGCTTTCTCTATGTCACCGACTGGGAGAACCACCGGGTGATCAAGCTCGATGCCGATCTGACCGGACCGGTCGGGGATCCCTGGGGCGGTTTTGGCTCGGCGCCGGGCTTCTTCAAGTCTCCCCGGGGGATCGCCGTGGACGGCGACCGGGTGTTCGTCGCGGACGCGGATAACAAACGGGTCCAGGTCTTCGACCGGGAGGGCAAGCATCTGGAGGTCTGGGACGCCGGCGGGTCGTTGCGGCGGCCGATTGGGCTGGCCGCCGATTCGACCGGGGCCGTCTATCTGACCGATGCGTCAGCCCACCGGGTGGTCCGGCTCGGTCCGGACGGGACGGCGCTTTCGTCGTTTGGCCGCGAGGGGACGGACCCCGGTCAAATGCGGGACCCGTCCGGGGTGGCGGTCGCTCCCGACGGCCGGGTCCTGGTGGCGGACACGGAGAACAGCCGGATTCAGGTCTTCGAGCGGGTGGCGGAAACCCGGCCCAACAAGGCGATCATCGTGGCCGGGGGCGGCCCCTATCCCGGCAATCTCCTCTGGCCGGCCACCCAGGCGACGGCCCATTTCGCCTACCGGACCCTGACCCATCAGGGGTTTGACAAGGAGACCATCTACTACCTGAGCCCCGAGACCGGCCTGGACCTCGACCAGAACGGCCGGGCCGATGACGTGGACGCGGCACCCGGTCACGCGGCCCTGGAATCGGCCTTGACCGGTTGGGCGGCCGATGCCGACAACCTCGTCCTCTTTCTCACCGACCACGGCCGGGCGGGGTCCTTCCGGCTGAGCGAGTCCGAGACCGTGACCGCCGAAGCCCTTGACGGCTGGCTGGACGAGCTGGCCGGCCAAATTACCGGCCGGATCGTGGTGATTTACGATGCCTGCAACGCCGGGAGCTTTCTGCCGACCCTGGCGGCGCCGGACCGGATCGTCATCACCAGCACGGACATCGATGAAGATGCCTGGTTCGTCGGGCAGGGGGCGGTCTCCTTTTCGGCCTTTTTCTGGTCCGGGGTCTTTGCCGGGAAGGACCTGGCGGCGGCCTTCGAGATGGCCGAATCGGCCCTTGCCGGGGCGGCCGAGGGCCAGCACCCGCTGCTCGACGGCGACGGCAACGGGATCGGCAACGAGGCGGCCGACCGGGAGACGGCGGCGGGAACCCATGTCGTCAGCGGAACCCCATATCCGGGGAAGGTCCCGGTCTTCGAGCGGATGGATGCGCGGATCGACCCGGCGGACCCGGGTCGGGCAATGATTTCGGCCCGGCCGGCTGATCCGGGGGATGTGGTCCGGGTCTGGGCGGTGGTCCGGCCGACGTCGGTCGGAGGCGATGGGGTCGATGAGACCCTCCTGAGCCTGCCCAGCGTGGAGCTCCTGCCCGCCGGCGGAGGGGAATTTGCGGGGACCTGGCCGGGGATCGTCGCCGGGACGGACTACCGGGTGACCGGTTACGCCCGGAACCGGCTCGGCAACACGGGGGTTTCGGCGCCGGAGATCCTATCACCAGTCGCTCCGCCTCAACGGCGGGCGGTCATCATCCGGGGGCCGGTGCCAGACGATGCGGCCGACGCGGTTGAGGCGGCCGCGGACCTCGCCCGGGACGCCCTCCAATTCCAGGGATACACCGACATCCGGTTTCTGGCCGGGGACGGGACCGCTTCCGATGCCGACGGCCCGGCCGATCCGGCGGCGCTCCGGGATGTCCTGGCCGACTGGGGCCCCGACACCCGTCAGGGGGTGGTGGTTCTCCTGGGGGCCGGGGTCGATGGCAAGCTTCTCCTGGCAGGAGGACAAATCTTGGACCCGGCTGCCCTCGACGATTGGCTCGACCGCCTGCCCGGCGATCTACCGGACCCGGTGACGGTAATCGGGGATCTTAGCTCAAGCGGCGCCGGGGCTTTGCTTCCCGCCCTGACGCCGCCGTCGGGCCGGGAGCGGATCGTGATGGCATCAGCTCCGGCCGGAAGCCTGGCCCGGTTTGCCGCCGATGGAGCGGTCTCCTTTTCCGCCTTTTTCTGGCGGGCGATCCGGGAAGGCCGGAGCGTCGGGGAAGCCTTTTCGGCGGCCCGGTCGGGGCTCGGGCTGACGAGCGGAGACGATCTCGGCGGCCCGCTGCTCGACGACACCGGAGACGGGATCGGCAATGAGCGGGCCGACGGCGTTTTGGCCGCCCGGACCTGGCTGGGGGCCGGCATCCGGTTGACGGCAGACGCTCCCTATCTGGCGCCGCCGGCCGATGACGGCCCGGCCTGTCTGCCCGGCGAGCCGGTGATCCTCCGGGTCGATGGGTCCCGAAATCCGGACGGAGAGGTTTCGGTCTGGGCCACGGTAACGGCGCCGGAAGTCGAGGCGGAGGTCCGGACCGTTCCGATGGAGGCGGTAGGGCAGGGGGCTTATGAGGGCCGGTGGACCTGCGGGACGACCTTCGGAAGCTATCCGGTGGGCTTTTTCGCCGAGGACGATCAGGGCAACCGGGCCCTGGGCCGGGAGACCACGGTATATGTGACCGCCGGTCCGGATCGGTACGAGCCGGATGACACCCCCGACCGGGCCGACCCGGTGCTCATCGACGCTCCAACGCCCCGTCACCAGAGCCTCCACGCCGCCGGCGACCGGGACTGGACGACTTTTTACGCGGTCCCGGGCGTCCCCTACACGGTGACTTTCAATCCGGCGGATCTCGCTTACGGCCTGACGGTGAGCCTCCATGACGCCTCTGGCGCCGTACTGGATGAGCGGGAAACGCTGCCCGGCGGCGATCCGGTGGTCTGGCCCCTGACCCGGCTGGCCGGCGGTGTCCATCGCCTGATGGTCCGGCCCACCGATCCGGCGGCCTGGGCCGAGGGCGGCGGCTACACCCTGGGGGTGAACCGTGAGGTGGCCGTCTTTGCCGGGTTCGTGGCCGGTCGGCTGGTGGACGCGGGAGGTGATCCGGTGGCCGGGGCGACCATCCGGATGGGCGGGGCTTCGGCCGTGACCCGGCCCGACGGGCGGTACCTGATGATCGGGGCGCCGGGCACGCTCTCCGTGGAGGTGGGCGCCGAAGGCTTCGATCCGTTTTCCGCCGACGTGACGGTGGGGGAGGGCGGCACGACCGTGGCCGATTTCACTCTGAGCCGAACCGTCGTGGATCGGTTCCCCTGGGCTCGGATTCTGGCTCCGGCCGGTGAAGTGACGGTGACGGCCGGGGAGTCGGTCCGGTTTGAGGGGGATTCGGATGACGGCGATCCGCCGCTATATCACCAGTGGGACTTCGGCGGCGGAGCCCCGCCGCTTACGGGGCAACGCCCCGGCCTGGTGACCTTTGAAGCGCCGGGGACCTACCGGGTGACCTACACCGTGACCGACGCGGACGGGGACTCGGACAGCGATACCCGGACCGTCACGGTGGCCCCGGCCGACCGCCAACCGACGGTGACGATGGTCCGGCCGGCCGGGCCGGTGACGGTTTCCGTTGGCGAAGCAGTCGTCTTTTCGGCGGCGGTGACCGGCGGTGATCCGCCGTTTGTCTGGCTTTGGGAGTTTGGCGGCGGGGCCGGGGCGGCTAACAGGGCCGAACCGGACCCGGTGGCCTTTTCCGCTTCGGGGGAGTACCGGGTGACCGTCACCGTCACCGACGACGACGGGGATGAGGCGACGGCCTCGGTGACGGTCACCGTGACACCGAACGGGGCGGGTCCGGACCGCCGGCCATCGGCAACGATCCGCTCGCCGGCCGGAGACCTGACGGTGACGGCTGGGGAGAGCGTCTCCTTTGCCGGGGCCGCCGACGGCGGCGATCCACCCTTGAGCTTCCAATGGGATTTCGGAACCGGCATGGACCCGGTAAGCGGGATCGACCCCGGTGAGGTGATCTTCGGGACCCCCGGCGTCTATCCGGTGATCTTCACGGCGGTTGACGGGGACGGCGACCGGGCGGCCGCTTCGGTCACCGTGACCGTGATCGCTCCGCCGCCACTTCGGCCCCACCGGCCGGACATGGTCGATCCCGTTGACGGCGCGGTCGTCTCCATCACGCCGACTTTAGCCCTGGGGCCATACAGCCATCCGGATGGAGTCGTTCATGGGGCGACGGTCTGGCAAATCGCAATGGACTTGAATTTTGAAACGCTCGTCTTCGACCTCGAATCCCACCGGTGGCTGACCACTCTCCCGGTCCCGCCCCTTTTGCTGGAACCGGATGCCGACTACTCCGTCCGGTGCCGGGTTATCGATGAAAACGGCGGGGCCTCCGACTGGTCTCCCGCCGCCGGATTCACCACGGCGCCGGATGATGGCGGCGATTCGGACGCTGACGGGGTCCGGGATGATCAGGCGGTGGACGAATCGGTGGACACGGACCGGGACGGCGTGCCCGATCTCCATCAGGCCGGGCTGACCTGCGTGACCGGAGGACCGGTCGGCACCGCCGTCTGCTCGAAGGTGGAGCCCGACGGGGCCGAGGTGGTGGCGATGAAAAACCTCGATCCGTGGGATGTTGGCGATGGGGTCCCGGCCGATGGGCTGATCGGGGTTCGGTTGAGTGTCGATGAGCCGGGCGGAAGCGTCGAGCTGCTGCTGATGCTGGCCGAGGCCATGCCCACCGGCACCGGGTGGCGGATCTACCACCTGAGCGGTGACGAGATGACGGACATATCCGATGGGTTGATGACGGAACGCCGGACGGTCCGGCTGACCGTGACGGACGGTGGCGAAGCGGATGCCGACGGTCTGGAAAACGGGGCCGTGGTGCTGTTTACCGGCCCGGTCGGCCCTGAGCTCCGGTCGCTGTCGGTGAGTGGGCCTGGAGCGGACAGCGTGGGCGGGGCCGGGTGTTTTGTGGAGTCATCCGGGCGGTAGCGGGGTACGAGCGGGAATGGAACCACGAAT
>CAYNGG010000244.1:0-1314 GCA_964396575.1 uncultured Desulfobacteraceae bacterium
CTGAAAATCCATTTTCGTTCGCGCGCCGCCAACTCAACCCGCTTTTCCGATTTCTGGATGAACACCATATACATTTTGACATCCGCCCCTTCAGCGGCTATCATTTTTACTGAGGGACTCGTGGCCGGACCGCAAGTCCTCATTCCCCATGCCCGTCATCGCCCCGCGCCCGCGGGTTGCATCCCGAGGAGGTATGATGCCGTTTCTCCCCCCAGACTCCGACGCCGGCGGCCGACGCACCACGCCGGGGGCGTGGTTTCTGGCTATTGCCGGAGGGCTCCTCGCCGGCCTTCTGCTCTTAAACCGGCTTGTCCCCGAGCCGTTGAGCTTCCGGGAGGACGGTCCGGAAATCCTTTACGCCGTAGCCCTGACCCTGTTTGTCAGCTTCCTGGCAGCCCGTTACGCGGCCGAGTGGGCCGGGAAATGGCGCCGAAGCCAGGCCGTCCGATACGGCCTTATCTGGATCGGGATCTTTCTGGCGGCCGCCGTCGTCCACGCCTACCGGGGCGAGCTGTCCCAAGTGGCCGACCGGGTCCTGGCCGAGCTCATTCCCGGCCGGGCCGTCCAGTCCGAGCCGGGGACCTTGCGGGTCCGGGCCGCGAGCAACGGCCACTTTTTCATCAACGCCCGGGTTAACGGGGTGAGCGTTCGGTTTCTGGCCGACACCGGGGCCTCCCACATCGTCTTGTCCCGATCGGCGGCCCGCCGGGCGGGCTTCAACCCGGAAGACCTCACCTACAGCCGGATTTACCGAACGGCCAACGGCATCGGCCGGGGCGCGCCGGTGACCATCGATCGGCTGCGGGTGGGGGACCTGGAGATGACCGACATTCGGGCATCGGTGAACCAGGCTCCCCTGGACCACTCGCTCCTGGGGATGACGTTTTTCAACCGGCTCTCGGGATACGGGGTCCAAAACGGTGTTCTGACGCTCCGATGGAGGGCGAGATGAGTGACGGCATCGGCATCACGGCCCTGATCTATGTGGTTGCCGCCCTGATTTACATCCTGGTGCTCCGCGGGATCGACCGGGCGGAGCGTCGGCGGATCAACCGGCGGCCCCTCACCGATACCCAGTGCCTCGCCCGGCTGGCTCTCATGCGGAACATCAGCGAATACGACATCTTCCACGCCGCCGCCGAGGATTATCACATCCCGGATCACCGGCCGGACCGTGATTTCCGGACCTATGTCCAGACGGGCGACCTGCCCTACTACGTCCGGGATTACGTCCGGAAACGCCGGTCGGAGATCGACCCCGCTTACCAGCCGCCTCACCGGACCGGCGGCCTCCCGCCCCCCTGGTCGGCCTGA
>CAYNGG010000244.1:1414-6219 GCA_964396575.1 uncultured Desulfobacteraceae bacterium
GCGCTAAGACAGCCGCCCCTTGAAATCCCCGTATCCGAAGGCCCGGACCGTCTGAATCCCGCCGTCGGCGTCAACGGCAGCGATGGCGGGAAGGCGGACCCCGTTGAAGGTGGTGGTCTTGACCATGGTATAGTGGGCCATGTCGAGAAAAGCCAGGCGGTCGCCTACCCGGAGCGGGTGGCGGAAGGAGTAGTCTCCGATAATGTCCCCGGCCAGGCAGGTGAGGCCCCCGAGGCGGTAGGTATGAGGGTATTGGCCGGGCCGCCCGGCTCCGAGGATCTCGGGATGGTAGGGCATCTCGAGGACGTCGGGCATGTGAGCGGCGGCGGAGGTGTCCAGGATGGCGATATCCATGCCGTTGCGGACCACATCAAGGACCGTGGCCACCAGAACCCCGGTGTTCAAGCCCACCGCCTCCCCCGGCTCGAGGTAGATCGTCACCGGATGCCGGTCGGCAAACCCGTCCAAAAGGTCACAGAGGCGGTCCAGGTCGTAGTCCGGCCGGGTGATATGATGGCCCCCGCCGAAGTTCACCCAGGCCATCCGGTCCACCCACTCCCCGAACCGCTCCGAAAAGGCCGCCAGGGTCCGCTCCAGGGCATCGACGTTCTGCTCGCAGAGGGTGTGGAAATGGAGTCCGTCGATGCCGTCAAGGGCATCGGGCTCGAAGTGTTTCCGGGTCACGCCCAAACGGGAGCCCGGAGCGCATGGGTCGTAGATCGCCGCCGGGGCCTCGGAATGCTCCGGGTTGACCCGGATACCACAAGAGACCGGGGTGGGGGCAGACCGGACCCGGGCCCGGAACCGGTGCCATTGGGAAAAGGAGTTGAAAACAAGGTGGTCGGCCCAATACAGGATGTCGTCCAGGTCTTCCTCACGGTAGGCCGGGGCGCAGACGTGGACCTCGCCGCCGAAATCCTCGTACCCCAGGCGGGCCTCGTCCGGCGAGGCGGCCGAGACCCCGCAAAGGTAAGACCGGATCAGGGGAAAGAGGGCGAAGGGGGCGAAGCCCTTGAGCGCCAGGAGAATCTTGCAGCCGGTCCGGCCCTGGACCGTGTCGAGGATCTTGAGGTTCCGCTCCAGCAGAGCGGTGTCGATCACGAAACAGGGACTCGGGACCGCGCTGATGTCGAAACGGACCGGCGACGGGCTCACGTCAGGACCCGCTCGGTGACCGGCAACCCGTAACGGCCCAGCACCGCCATGAAGGGATCGGGGTCAAGCGCCTCGACATTGACAACCCCCGGACGCCGCCAGGCCCCGGTGAGCATCATCATCGCCCCGATCATCGCGGGAACGCCGGTGGTATAGGAGATCGCCTGAGCCCCCAGCTCCCGGTAGGCCTCGGCGTGGTCGCAGACGTTGTAAACATAGTAGCGCTTGGGCGCCCCGTCCTTAATCCCCTCGATTTTGCAGCCGATGTTGGTCTTGCCCCGGTACCCCTCGCCCAGGCTGGACGGCTCGGGAAGAAGGGCCTTGAGGAATTTTAAGGGGATGATCTCCCGGCCCTCGTAGATCACCGGGTCGATCCGGGTCATCCCGACGTTTTCGAGGACCCGGAGATGAGTCAGGTAGGACTCGGAGAAGGTCATCCAGAAGCGGATTCGTTTCAGGTGGGGGAGATTCCGGACCAGGGATTCCAGCTCCTCGTGGTACATGAGGTACATCTCCCGGACCCCGATCTCGGGAAAGTCGAAAGGCTGGTGGACCGACAGGGGCTCGACGGTCACCCATTCCCCGTTTTCCCAATAGCGGCCGGGGGCGGTGACCTCCCGGATATTGATCTCGGGATTGAAGTTGGTGGCAAAGGGATGGCCGTGGTCCCCGGCGTTGCAGTCCATGATATCCACCGTGTGGATCTCGTCGAAATGGTGCCTGGCGGCGTGAGCACAGAAAAGGTTGGTGACGCCGGGGTCGAACCCGCAGCCCAGAAGCCCCATGATCCCCCGCTCCCGGAACTTCTCATCGTAGTCCCACTGAGGTCCGTAGTAGAACCGGGCCTCGTCGGGGGACTCGTAGTTGGCCGTGTCGAGATAGTCCACCCCGGTCCGGAGACAGGCTTCCATGATGGTCAGGTCCTGGTAAGGCAAAGCCACGTGGAGGACCAGGCGGGGCCGGACCCGCTCGATGAGGGCGACGAGGGCGTCCACGTCGTCGGCGTCCACCTTGGCAATCTCCATCGGCCGGTCGATCCGACGCCGAATTGCTTCGCATTTGGCCAGAGTCCGGCTGGCCAGGGTGATCCGGGAAAAGACTTCGGGGACCTGAGCGCACTTCTGGGCCACGACGCTGCCCACGCCCCCGGCACCGATAATCAGGATGTCCGTCATGTTCGCTCCTTTGCGCGTCGGATTGTCTCGTCGCGGTTATCCGCTGATCTCGTAGCCCCCCACGATCCCGTCGAGCTCGCCGGCCATGGCCTGGAGGGTCTCGGCGGCCCGGCTGGTGGCCCGGGTGGAGATCACGAAGCTGTCGATCCCCGAGGAGACCTCCTTTAAAGTGAGCAGGATTTGCTCGAAGGCGGCCACCTGCTGGGTGATGGAGTCGGTGATGGTCCGGGCCGATTCGGCGGAGGAGTCGGCGGAGCTCTGGATCTCCCCGAAGACCGTCTCCAGCCGGGCCGAGACCTTCTCCCCTTCGGCGATGCGTTTCGTCCCGGCCTCGGCGGTGAGGGCCAGGGCGTCGGCGGATTTCTGGATTTCGTCGATCCGGCCCTTGATCCGGCGGGTGGCGTCCACCGTGTGGTTGGCCAGCCGGCGGATCTCGTTGGCGACGATCTCGAAGCTCTCCCCCCGCTCTCCGGCGGCCGAGGCCTCCAGCTCGGCGTTGAAGGCGATGATCCGGGTCTGATCGGCCACCGCGTTGATGATCTCGATGATCTCCCAGATGTTGCGGACGTGCTCGCCCACGGCCCGGATGCCGGCACCGACATCCCGGTTGGCGTCCCGAATTTCGGTCATCTTCTCCCGGTTGTTCCGGGTGAGGGTGAAGCCGTGGCCCACCTGGCCCCGGGTCCCGTCGGCGAGCTCGGCCACCTCCTGAACCCGGACCGCCACCCGCTTGGAGAGGGCGTCGGCATCCTCCATGGTGGACACCACCTCCTTGACGGCGGCGGCCTGGCCGTTGGCGGTGGTTTCGATCCGGCGTGAGGCGTTCGAAAGATCCCGGACGGCGCCGTTCATGACCTCGGTCGTCGTCTGGACGTCGAGCATCTGGGTCCGGAGCGTCCCGATGAACCGGTTGACGTGGCCGGCCAGAATCCCCAGCTCGTCTTGAGCCCGGACCGGGATCTCCCGGGTCAGATCGCCGCCCTGCTCCGACAGCTCCCGGGTCGTATCGGTAATGGCCGCCAGGGGCCGGACCAGAATCCGGCGGATGAGCGGAATCAAAATACCGAGGACGACTCCCACTCCGATGACCATGACCAGAATGATCCAGCCGATCAGGGACCGCTGGTCCTCGAGGACCTCGGACCGGTCCATCTGAGCGACGGCGGCCCAGCGGGTGCCGAAGATCGAAACCGGTCCATGGGCGACCAGCAACGGGAGGTTCCGATGGTCCCGGATGATCCCCGTACCGCTCCGGCCGGCAACGGCGGCGACGACCGCCTCGGCCGCCACTCGGCCATCCACGGCGGCCAATCTCCCCCGCTCCGAGGACGCGCCATCCGGCATGGGCCGGCCATCGCCCCGCATCCGGCCGTCGGGCCCCACCAGATAACAGACGCCGGTCCGGCCCAGAGATCCGCCATCCTCCGCTCCCGAAGGCAGGATGGCGTTGATGGTGTCCAACGATATCCGGGCGATCAGAACCCCAACGCGGTCGCCGTCGGCAAAGATCGGGGTGGCCAGAAAGGCGGCCGGAATATCCCCGGCGGCGGGATAGGGGGCGAAATCGGCAAAGGCGATCTCCCCGGCCGGCAGGGCGGCGGCGTCCCGAATCAGACCTCCGAGGTTTCCAAAGTTTTGGAAACCTCGGAGGTCTAAGCCGGCCGGCCCGATGTCGATGCGGGTGGCGAAGTCAATCTCCTTGCGGACCGAATAGAGGACCCGGCCGTCGGGTCCGGCCAGGAGAATGTCCCGGAATCCCAGACGCCGGCGGAAGGTCCGGAAACCGGGGTGATACCGGGCATGGGCGTCGGCGTAAGCGAATCGGATCGCCTCCGGCACGACCAGCTCGTCCCGCCGGTCCTCGGGATGGGGGTTCCTGGCGATGTAATAGTAGTGAGCGATCAGCCCCGCATGGGTGTCGGGGAGGTAGTCTTCCGGAGATCGGCCGCCCTTCCGCTCGCGACGGCCCTCGTCTTCTGAATCGAAATAGCGGGCCGAGTAAAAATCGATGAGCTGGACCCGGCAGAGGACCGGGTCCACCGGGACCTCTTCGGGAATTCGCGGAAAGGCATCGGAAAAGTCGGCCAGCGCGGTTGCGAGGTCGGGGGAGGCGGCCCGGGCCGCCAGGACATCCCCCAGCCGCGCCATTGTCTCCTCGACGTGGTTCCGAACGCCCTCCCGGACGGCCACGAGCTGAGCCGTCCGATGCCGGATGGAGCTCTGGCCGGCGGCTCGAATGGCAACGGCGCTGATACCGGCGCCGAGCACCAGCGAGCACAGGATGCTGATAAAAATGATCCGCACCCGGATCAGTCGGTGGTCCAATGGCATGGTCCGGCCCTTTCGATCGGTTGGAGCGGCCCCCGCCGCCCCGTCACGGAGCGGGAAACAGACGCACATCAGGCCCGCCCATTACGGATTTAGTGAATCCCGATGGGGATGTCAATATCTCCGATTGGCGGCGGATGGAAAAAG
>CAYNGG010000245.1:0-6195 GCA_964396575.1 uncultured Desulfobacteraceae bacterium
ACCAGATAGACGAAGTAGCCGGCATCGGCCAGATCCAGAGCCGACTGCATGCCGGTGATCCCACCGCCGACCACCAGAACTGAACCGATAGGCGTTTGGGTACTCATGGTGATCATCCTTTTGGCGATGTTGATGCTGATACGGGAGTTGATCCAGTCGCCTGCCCGATGCAGGCCGTTTATCGGATCTTGTCAGGGGATCGGCCGGTCAGCTTGTGCCGTTGCCAGCCGATCTTGCTGAGACAACGTTCACTTACCAAAGGAAAAAGGTTTACCAGACAGGGAGATTTGATGTCAAGGAAAATGCGCCACCAATCATTCCCGCCGCCGGAGCTCAGGGGGGCGGCGGGCGGCGGGCGCCCATACAAGGGGCGCCCGATTAACCGTCCCCTTAATAGGTGAGGACCATTCCGCCGTCGAAGAGCAAATCCCCGCCGATGAGGTACTTGCCGAACCGGGACATGCCGTGGATAAAGGTGTTGCCTACCTCCACCGGCGACATCATCTCCTTGATCCGGGATTTGCCCATCATGACGTCGGTCACCACCTGCTCAGGGGTGATCCCCCGCTGTTCAGCCTGGGCCGGGATCTGGTTGAGAGCCAGGGGCGTCTTGACAAACCCGGTCGAGACGGTGAAGGACCGGATCTTGCCGCCGCCCTCCGCTGAGATGGACTGGCTCAGGGCCCTGAGCGAGAACTTGGTGATGTTGTAGGATGACTTGTTGAGGGTGCAGATGTGGGCGTGGACCGATGCCATGTTGGCGATCACCCCCTTGCCATCCGAGCTGTTACGCATATAGGGGATGGTCAGCCCGGAAAGGTAGAAGGGGGCCCGGACCATGATCCGGTGCATCAGGTCGAACCTTTCGATGGGAAAGTTTTCGATTGGGTCCACGTGCTGAATCCCGGCGATGTTGGCCAGGTATTTGATCGTGCCGGCTTTGGCGGCTTCGGAAACCGCGGCCTTCATGTCGTCGTCCCGGGTGAGGTCCGTTTGAAGGAAGATGAATTCCCCGCCCTGGTCCCGAACCATTTGGCCCGTCTTCAATGCCTCGTCTTCGGCCACATCCAGGCCCACCACCGTCAGGCCGTTGGCCCCGGCCACCACCGACACCGCCCGGCCGATCCCGGTCGCCGCCCCGGAGACGATAATGACGTGGTCCCGGCGGAAGTCGGGGTCGTCCAGAAACAGAATTTCATCCTTTTGGATTGTCGGCTCAGAGATATTAAACGCCATGGGAATTACTCCTTTCTCTCCAAAATGTTTTTTTCCTGCATTAGAGTCCAGCCGTTTACGGGATACCTGAGGGAGCCCCGCCAGCGGGCGAGCACGCCGTCTGGCCTACCCTTCAGGGCCGGCCGGCCCCCCGTTTAAAATGGAATCCGGGAGCAGACCGGCCAGATGGGGGAAGGCATCGGACATGTGGGGCAGGTGTATCGCCCCCACCAGCTCCCGCTGGAAGGTCGGCTCCCCGGTCAGCTCGATGTACTCGACATTCCGGGAAACCCATTCCGCTTCGACCCGCTTGTTGATGTTGATCAGAGCGGCCCGGCAGCCGTCGCCGGCGGCGTTGCCGATGCTTTCGATCCTGTCGAGCCGGCAGTCGGGAAAGAGACCGATCATCATGGCCCGCTCCCGGTCCACATGAGTGCCAAAGGATCCGGCGATCTTCACCGTATCGGGTTTTTCGAGCCCCATCCGTTTGAGGAGGATCTTACACCCGGCGTAAAGGGCCGCTTTGGCCAACTGGATCTGCCGGACATCTTTCTGGGTGATCACGATGTTCTGCCCGTTACGGGTCTCCGGGGAGAACGCCAGGACCAGCTCCGCCACGCCGTCGTCCGGGTTGACCCGATACCGGGGATGCCCGGCCAGAGCCCGCTTGTTGAAGGCCCCGGTCCGGGTGATCACCCCGGCCCGGTACATCTCGGCCAAAAGGTCGAGGATGCCCGATCCGCAAATCCCCCGGGCCTTCATCTGATCGGGGTCCGAAAAGCTCCGCCAGGCGTCCCGGCCGATCACTTTGTAATCCACCTCGAAGCTCCCCGGCTCAATCCGGACCCCCTCGATGGCCCCCGGCGCCGCCCGCATCCCCCAGGTGATCTGAGCGCCCTCCAGAGCCGGGCCGGTGGCGCAGGACGCCGAAATCAGCCGGTGGCGGTTGCCGAGAAAGAGCTCGCCGTTGGTCCCGATGTCGATGATAAGCTGATACTCGTCGCCCTTGTATGGCTCCTCGCAGATCAGGACCCCGACGTTGTCCGCCCCCACGAACCCGGCCTCGTTGGGGAGGACGAAAACGTAAGCCGAAGGGTTGACCCGGATCTCCAGGTCCCGGGCCCGAATGTCGAGGCTGTGATGAACCACCGGCGGAAACGGCGATACCCCGAGGTGAGCCGGGGTGAGCCCCAGCAGGATATGGTGCATGGCGGTGTTGAGCCCGATGGCGATGTCCTCGATGTCCTCGCGGGTCAGACAGAGGAATCGGTCCCCGGCTGCGTCAGCCTCGACCAGATCGGCCTCTATCACCGGGTTGCCCCGGGGCGGGTAGGTATGGGCGATCAACCGGTCGATGAGGATGTTGACGCCTTCGATAATGTCGTCGCTCATCCGCTTTAAGCCATACGGCGTCTGCATGTGGTAGGTAATCCGGGACATGACGTCCTCGCCATACTTATGCTGCGGGTTCAGCATCGAATCGGCGGCGACCACCTCCGTGGTGGTCAGGTCGCAGAGATAGGCGGCCAGAGTGGTGGTGCCCACATCGATCGCCAGCCCGTAGGCCGTTTCCGCCCTCCCCGGCCGCACCCGGATGATCTCGCGGCCCATCCAGACGCTGACCGTGACGCACCAATTCCCCTCCCGAAGGACCGTGGCCAGCTCCCGGAGAGCGATCAGGTCGATGGTCAACCCATCCAGGCCGTGCTCGCGGAAAAGGGCCGCGCTGATGCGCTCGAAATCACCGGTGGGGTCCTGGAAAGTCGGCTGCTCCACCGTGACCGTGTAAAGCCGAACGGCGGGGCGCCATTCCAGCGGGATATCCCGAGCCGCCTTGCTCACCACCGGTTTCCCGGCCCGTGACTCCTCGGGAACAAAGATCTCCACGTCATCGAGCAGCCGGGCGACGCACCCGAGCCGATACCCCTCCGCCCGGCGCCGAGGGTTGATAAATCTGGACTCCACCGCCTCCCATGGGCTGACGGGATAGGGGCCCGATGCCGGCCGGGGCGATTCAAGCTCGCCCAGGACGATCCGGACCATGCACTTACCACAAACCGCTTTCCCGCCGCAGAGGGACTCGATATCGGCCCCCAGCAGGCGGGCCGCCTCGACAATGGTAATGCCGCTTTCAACGCTGCCACTGATGCCGTCGGGCTGAAACACCACCGTCACCGTCTCGTCCGTCACGTCCCGCTACTCCCGTTTCCGCCGCTCGATCGCTTTCCCGTCAGCCTGGTTTTCGGGGTCCATTCAATCCGACCCGGCCGATACCCGCCGGATCATTCCGTTCACCCCGCCCCCTATACACCAATTGTTCAAAAGGATCGAGCCTCTTTTCCAGGATATGGATCATCCACGGGCTTTCAGATCGACATCAGTGTGTCAAACGGGTTTGCGGGGCGTTGTCGGAAGTGGTATGGTTCTCGGGACCATCGGACACCGTTCCCTCGCCCCGGCCCATTGTCAGGACCGGGGCGGGATGCGGTCCGCGCTTTGGGGGAGGGTATCAAGTGTCTCAGATCTGGATCATCGGCTCTGGCCGGTTCGGCCGACTCGCTCTCCAGCGGCTGACATCGGCCAGGGGGTCACGGGCGTTTACCCTTGTGGACCCGGATCCGGCACAGCTCCGGTCGGCCGAGGGTCCCGCTGCCGCAACGGTGGTATCGGACGGCGTGGCCTTTCTGGTCGAACGGCTCGAACGGACCGGCGGGCCGGACTGGATCATCCCGGCGGTGCCGGTCCATCTGGCGGCCGAATGGTGCCTGAGCCGGCTGGGGCCGGAACGGGTCCGGCGGATTGACCTCCCGCCGGGCATCGAGTCCCGCTTGGCTCACCCCATGACCGGTCCATCCGGGGATATTTACGTGAGCCACGCCGATTTTATCTGCCCGGACGACTGCCCGGAGCCGGCCGGCCATTGCACGGTCACTCAGCAGCCCAGAAAGCCCAACATGTTCGACCAGTTGGCCGATATTTCGGTCCCAGGCGGCCGGTCCCTGGTTCTCCGGAGCCACCAGTTGGGCCCCGGCGTCGGGGGATACCGGCCCGAAGCCCTGCTCCACCTGCTGGATCAGCTCGGATCGGTGAACGGGCCGGTCCTGGTGAGCACGGCCTGTCGATGTCACGGGGTCGTCACCCCGATGACCGTCCTTGATCGCCCTACCCTACCCCATTCATAAAGGAGACGTCCATGAGCGCTTTGGCCAATTTTTTCAAATCTCTGCTCGGCATCTGCGAGACTCCCGAGCTAGCACCGGACAAATGGCGGCTGGCGGGGGACACCATCCGGATCGATCTGTCGGAAGCCCCCCAACTGACCGCCGACGAAGGCGCCGTTTACCTGGCCGGCAAGGAGCTGCCCTACCCCGTGCTGGTGTTTAAAAAGGACGGAAGCTACCTGGCCCTCTCCAACCGGTGTACCCACATGGGCCGGAAAATCGACCCCGTGCCGGACAAGCCCGAGCTCCGATGCTGCAGCGTCAGCCATTCCCGATACGACCTCGACGGCAACGTGATCAGCGGCCCGGCATCAGGCCGCCTCGACCGCTACGAAGTCATCCGGTCGGGCGAAACCATCGAAATTCGAATCCGACCCCATGTGGAAAATGAATAGGGATTGAGGTGTCGAGGGGCCGTCTTGTCCGCCGCGCCCATCGAGGAGCATCTGATGGATGGGCGGCAATGATGACTGTCCGGGGGACCTGTTTCATCGGCCCATTATTATCCGATAAACCCGCATCAATCCCCTCATGTCATGCACGTCCCCCTCGAACCGGGGGATCTCGATGATCGGGACATCCGGTCCCACTGAAACTTTAAGCCCCTTGATGGCCGCCGCGTCCGCCTTGCCCAGCGTCCGGAAATCCCGCAGGTTGGCGGAGAGCCGTTTGACCAGAGCCCTGGAAAGGCCCGGGGGCAAGTCCTCGGAAAGCGGCCCGGCCGGTTCCGGATAGATCGGGTGGACCCGGTTGATGATGAACCCGGCAAAGGGCATCCCCGATTCGGCGAGCTTTTCGTAAAAAAAGCGAGCCTCCCGGACCGGCGTTTCCATGGGCGACGCCACCGCCACGAACCGGGCCGTCGGGCCGGAAAGCACGGCGTAGATGGCCTCAGCCCGCTTCCGGAACCCGTCGAAGAAAAGATCATCGCCCAACCTGAAAAAGTCGAGAAGCTCCTCGATCACCGTCGTCCCCATGACCCGGCTCACCGCCTTGTGGATCGGTGATGCGAAAAACGCGATCATCTTCAGCCCGAACAGACCGGTGCGAACGTAGGGCCGGACGAGCTTCCAGAAAAGGTTGTCGGCAAAGAGATCGGCCAGACGGCGGGGGGCGTCCAGGAAATCCAGGGCGCTCCGGGTCGGCGGGGTGTCCAGGACGATGAGGTCGAACCGGTCCTCATTGTGGATCTCGTGGAGCTTCTCCATGGCCATGTACTCATGAGAGCCGGCCAGGGATGCGGACAGGTGCTGGTAATACCGGTTGTTGAGAATCCGCCGGCGCATCTCCGGCGTGGGGGCAAACCGGGAGATCAGCCGGTCGAAGGTGTGCTTGGTGTCGAGCATCATAGCCCACAGCTCGCCGGGCGGCTTGCCGACCCCGTCAAAGACGCTCTCATCCACCCGGCGGGGCTCGTGGTCCAAAGCGCTCAACATTAGAGCGTCGGCCAGGCGCCGGGCCGGGTCGATGGTCAGGACCAGGGTCTTCCGGCCCTCCATGGCCCCCCAGAGGCCCAGCGCCGCTGACAGGGTCGTCTTGCCTACCCCGCCAGCCCCGCAGCAGACCACGATGCGGGCCTCGGCCAGGGAATCGAAAAAAGCTCGGGAAGCGTCGGTGGATGACATTGGCTCTCAATGTGGCTTTTGGGTCGGTTTGCGGGTTGGCGGAGGCCCCCAAAGGCCCCGCGGGCCGCCGACAGATCCATCATTATGGGTTGATTGGGCGGCGCGGGGTTCAACGGCGGATTGCCGGGGTCCAG
>CAYNGG010000246.1:0-6188 GCA_964396575.1 uncultured Desulfobacteraceae bacterium
TATCAACAAATCTTAAAGCGAAACTTGAAACGCATGACCTACCATTTGAAAACTTTGAGTTTGTTCTTGTTTAAGCTTCAATTCTATTTCTTCAAACCGTTCAACTATTTCAGGCGAATAAAATCGTTCTCCGCGGTGAAGGCACACTTCAGCCGTGACCGTTACGGAAGCCATGTTTTTCCCGCCTCGCAGGAGTTTTTCGATTTTTTTCTCAATCAGTTGTCCGCCGCAGACAGCGCATTTTTCATCTATGTAGCTCATGTCTTTTTCCTTTGTGATTGCTACTTATCGTCTGTAGATTTGTTGTAATCTTTTCTGCATTATTCAACCATGTTTGATGATCCGAAAAAAATTGTTGGGCTAAATATCCGCCGTTTGCGAAAGCAAGCAGGTTGGTCACAAGAAGAGCTTGCTGAAGCAGCGGAGCTTCATAGAACCTACATTGGTGCAATAGAGCGAGGGGAACGAAATGTAAGCCTCGAAAATATTGTTGGGATCGCTCGTGCGTTTGGAGTACGGCCATCTGTGTTGTTGGAAGGAATTTCTTAATGGCCTCTCCGTATAATGGGCTGGGCCCAACGAAGTGGTTAGAAGTGACAAAGCGATTAGTAAAAAACCACCCCCTTGAACCGGATGAAATAGTCGAAGTGGTTCTTTCCACATGGGAATCAATATTTAAAAGTAAAATGGGGACAAAAGGATTCCGCTTTGGCAAAGAAATAATTCCAAAACCACAAATAATGGGATTCTTATTACATGAACTTATTCCCCTAGAGTTATCAGCAAGATATCCCAAGATGTGGAGAGGGGAAAAAGATTCAGCCGATAAGGACATAGTATATATTCCTGATGAGTATTATTCTATAGAAGTAAAAACGTCTTCAAACCCAAATCATATTTACGGAAACCGAAGTTACGCCCAAGCGACTTCAAGAGGCAGGAAAGCAAAATCCGGATTCTATCTGGCAATCAATTTTGAGAAATTTTCAAAAATAATTGCTCGGCCTACCATCCGCCTTGTCCGTTTCGGGTGGCTCGATTCAAAAGACTGGGTGGGACAAAAAGCTGCAACAGGTCAGCAATCACGTTTACCTCCTGAAGTTGAGAATAATAAACTTTTGGAACTTTATCGACGGGGCTAAAAAAGCTCCAATTGGCTTTGTCCAAGCCGTCTCTCCTTTTTCAGTGCCTCAAATCGCTCAACTGACATCTGACAATAGTCTTCTCTTATTTCGAAACCAATAAATAGCCGACCCAAACCATAAGCAGCAATTCCAGAAGAACCCGAACCAGAAAAGGGATCGAAGACTATTTCGGCTTGATTTGAAGTCGCTCTCACAATTCTTTCCACAACACCAAGAGGAAATTGCGCTGGATGCCCAGTCCGCTCCCTCGAGCTACGCTTTGCCCCTGTTGTTACTTTCGCAAATTCCCATACGTCTGATGGGTTTTTCCCTAAAGGATTACATCGATATTTTCCATTTTTTTTCTGATTGGGATATTTAACATTGGGATCGCGGATTTCATCAAGGTTAAATGTGTAGTAATTTGGATTTTTTACATAAAACAACCATTTTTCGTTACGCGGACTTAATCTTCGTTTTGTGGAAACGCCAGCACCATATTTCCAAACAATTTCTTGAAGCATGTAAAATTTTGTCTTATCCCATAACAAATATGCAATAGGAACACAAAGCCCTTTTCCAGGAATTTCTAAGTAACCCACATTGAGCCAAAATGCGCCATTCTCCTTGGTGATGTCAAATATGTAATTCATCCAAATATGGCACCATTTTAGATAATCTTCGACAGGCATTGGGTTTTCATATTCCTTACCGATATTATAAGGGGGAGACGTTAAAGATAAATCAACTTGAAATTCTGATTTATCCAATTTATCGAGAAATTCAAGGGCATCACCTTGATATATAATAAAACCTTTATCGGAATAAAACGGCTTTCCAATTTCCTTTATCAATAATTTTTCAATGGCAGTATGACGAGTTTCAAGTTGCTGCTCTAAATCATTGGGAAAGGGCCAAAGAAAAGACGAAGGAACAATAGATGTTGGCTTGTGTCTATTAACTCCATTTAAAACATAAGTATTATGCTCCCTGCTGGCAATTTGGCGAATTTTATGTCTTGCAATTGATGTTTTCATCTACAGCCTATCCTTTTCAATAACAACTTAAAGCAAACAACTTACCCCAGCATTCAATCTTATCGACAGCCCTATCCACAAATCAGACAACTCGGATAGGGTTTATCCGTCGGGTAATCTTCAATGATTTCTCCACTGAAGACGGAATAAAATATTTCTTTCAGGAAAGGAGAATCCGCTTTAGCCTCGTCTCTGGCATGATCGGAAACGCTTACCTTGCCTGTCCGTATTGCATTGATAATGTCCTCAATGCTCATTCCAGCTTTTAACGCTCCCCCAGCCGCGCCACCGCCGCCTCGGCCCAGTCGCTCAACTGGCCGATGGCGCTGGAGTTGACGTCGGGGCGGGCATCGGCGGCGTTGAACCAGATTTTTCCTTCGGTGGGGATGCCCAGGGCGCAGATGTGGGGGTGAGCGGTTCCGTCGGTTCCGATCACGTGGAAGTTTCGGGTTACATCCAGGCCCGGGAGGGGATACCGCGTCTCTCCGTCGGTGTTGACGTAGCGGGAGACGATCCCGCGCCGGAGCAGGTTCCGGATCAGCTCGGAGGTGTCGTTTTCCACGTCCACCCCGTGAATCCGGCCGTTGATGATGTGACGGACCGGGCGCTCCGATCCGGGCACGGCGTCGCTGATCACTCGAAAAATCCCCTGCCCGGCGTCGGTCTCGATCCGGGGCTCGGGGCCTGAAAACCCCACCATCCCGGCTTCGGCCAGCCACAACAGCTCCCGGGCGCTCCCGATGGGCGGCCCCACGGCGATCCGGTTGTTGACCCGGTCGAAAGCGGTGTTGAGGTACCGGTGGGAGTCCGGCGTCAGGCCGCCGAAGTTGACCGCCAGGCGCAAAATGTCCCGGCAGTCCCTCAACACCGAATCGATCGCCGTCTTGATGGGGCTGGTCATGTTCCCGGCCTGAGCTTCCGCCAGGTCGGCCCGCATGAAGTCGAGGACAAACCCGGTGTAGTCGGCGAGGGAATCGAACAGCGGCCCATCCGGGGGCCGCCGGGCCCGGACCGCCGCCAGGGGGTCGGCCAGGGCATCCCAGTCGAACCGCTCCGAAGGCGGGAGATGCTCAGCCACGAGCGCCCGCCGGGCCGCGTCGTCATCGAGAGCCAGGTATCGCTCCCCGAAGTCGTCCCCGAGCCGGGTGGCGTAATAAACGTAGGCCATCTCCTCCAGGATCGTCGGAAAGAGGTCGGTCCGGAAGTCTAAGCGGTCATTGCCTTCCATTTGCCGCCGGACAAACTCCTCGGTGAAGATCCGGGGGTGGTACTGGTCCGTCTTCTGGTTTACGGCCCGGGCCGAGTAGGGAATTCCCAGCCGGGAGCCGAGGATGACGTGGGGCTCGCGGCCCGAGGGCACGTACCGCCCCCCTTCGAACCGGCCGCCCCGGCCGTGGGTAAAGGCCCGGACGACGTCGATGGCGGTCAGCCCCATCCCGACCACGTAAACCGACTCGCCGGGCCCGATGTGCCGGGTGTTCCGCTCGATGGGGTAAACCTGATGGATATAGCTGAGGTTCCGGCCGAGGGCCGCCTGGGAGTCGGCAAAGTCCCGCCAGGTTTCGGCGGTCGAGCCGGGAACGATCCGGTTGACGCCGTGGCCGGTGAGGAGGATCACCTCGTCGGCCTCGATGGGCGGCTCGCCTTCGAGGACCACCCGCTGCTTCTCCCCCGGCTCGATGTCCAAAGCCCGGGTGGGATGTCGCCGGAGCGTCACCCCGTCGGGAAGGGTCCCCTCGGTCCAGTCGAACACGGCGGCCAGATACCGGCCGTGAAGGGCTCGGGGCGGATAGTCGTTGGGGCCGATGTCATGGCCGGTCTCGGCCAGATACCCATGGAGCGTCCGCCGGGCCGGGGATTGCCGGGCCTCGAGGTCGTCATCGCCGACGGCGGTGATCTGGTCGGCGACGGTATTAAGCAATAGGTAGTCCGGCTGAGACGGGTCGTGGACCCGGCCCCCGCCGAAGTTGCCCGAGGCTTCGATGACGTGGATCGTTACCGGCCGGGCCGGCGGATTCTGGTGAAGGGCCAGGGCCAGCCGGCGGAAGGCATAGGTTCCCCGGGGGCCGGCCCCGATAATCGCGATATGGTGGTGATTCATGTGTTCTCCGTTTCAATGGGATCGTCCGGCCAGTCGGGCTCCGGTATGGCCTCAACCCGGCGGACGTAGGCGGCGATGTCGGATTTTCGCTCCAGGCCCGATGCCGCCATGTATCGGACCTTGCCGAAAACCGGCCGTTCCTTCCAGGCCCGGTCGTGGAGCCCGAAAATCCACCCCACTCCCGCACAGGAGTTGGGGTCGCGGCCGTCCAGGAAATAGCGGTTGTTCAATCGCAGGAGCGTATCGAAGGCCCGTTCGGGGTCCGGCGTCCACTCGAGGACCTTCTTGCCCCAGTACATCCGCATATAGTTGTGCATGAACCCCGTTTTCCGCATCTCCGCCATGGCGGCATTCCAGTAGGGGTCATGAGTGGCGGCCCGGTCCAGCTCGGCCCCCTTGTACGTCGGCGTCCGGGGGTCGTCCGCATGGTCGGCCAGGGTTGTCTTCGCCCAGCCGGGCAGGGTTGAAAACCGGTCGTAGTCCGGCCGGTACCAAACGTGGTTGATGGCCAGCTCCCGCCGGACCAGGAGCTCCTCGATATAGGCGGACCGGGCTTCGGGAGCGTCCCCGCCGAGCGTCTCGACTTGCCGGAGCAGGTAGAGCGGCGAGATCTGGCCGAAGTGGAGATAGGGGCTTATATGGGAGACATCGTCGGTCTGGGGCTGATTCCCGTTGTCGGCGTACCGGGGGAGGACTTCCCGGCAAAAAATCTCGAACCGGCGCTCGGCCTCGGCGGTGCCGCCCCTGTAAATCGAGGAAACCGGCGGAACCGACCGGTCGACCTGGAGGTCCGTGATGACGCGGGGGATGTCGGCCAGGTCGATGCCGATCGGGGCTCCGTCGGGATCACCGGTCTTCAGGGGGATCTCGGGGATAGGGGCTCGAAAATCAGGCAGGTGCCGGTGGATTTTGGGCCGGAGGGTCCGGGCGGCGTATTCGGCCTTGTCCGACACCGTCGCCACCGGGACGATGGCGTCGCCTTCCACGGCCACGGCCCGGCAGGAGACCGCCGCCGCCACTTCCCGGCGCCAGGCCCGCTGGTGGCGGAGGTAGCCCAGATCACAGACCAGGCAGGCGGCTTCCCGGGCGGCCTCGACGGCCACCGCCGGCGGCTTTCCCGGAAGGACCGTCAGGGGGATGGATCGGCGGGCCAGGGCTTGTTGGGTTTCCCGGAGCCCTTCGAGCATAAAGGTGTAATGGCGGGCGTTGGCCTCGGGATAGCGCCCGGTGAGGCCGAAGACCACCCGGAGGGGCAGGCCGGCGGCGTTGGCCGTCTCGACGGCGTACTCCAGAGCCGGGTTCCAGGCCGCCCGCTGGGAGGCCTGCATCCAATAGAGGATATACCGGCCCGCCTCGGCCATGGGTCGGTCGTTGAGCTCCGTCCGTCTGCTTGGATGAAGAAAGCTGGCGCTCATGATCTTCTCCGTATATCGTCTGTTTGCCCGTCTGTCCAGAGGCTTTCGGGAGCGGTCCGGTCAGCCGGTCTGGATGAATGTCGGGGTGACCCGGACACCGGTGGCCGAATCCAGGTGGGCCACCTCGTGTCGGCTTCGGGTCTTCTCGTCAATGGATTCCACGAAAACAGCGAGATGGACTCTTTCCAGACCGAGGCGACACCCGTATGCCGCTGCCTGGGTCAAGGCCCGATCGAAGCCGGGCCGATCCGTGTAGCTTTTGACCTCCACCGCGTGGAGCCGTCCCCCGTGATCAATGAGAATGTCCACCCGGCCGTTTCCGGTGGGAAACTCCGGCCAGACCCGGGTGGGGTAGCTGTCGAAAAATCGGATCAGGTATTCGTAGAGGCTGAAATGGAAAACGGCCTCGTAGATCCTGAAATCGCCGCGCCGGGGTGCATCCGAGAACATCCAGTCCCGGTTCCGTCGGATATGCGCCTCGTATCGCCGCAGGAGCGCCGCCGGGTTCAGG
>CAYNGG010000247.1:0-6179 GCA_964396575.1 uncultured Desulfobacteraceae bacterium
CCGATCCAGCGGATTGATTCGCTGACACGGCTATGCCGCGCTGCTTCTTTCGCGAATATCCGTCCGGGGAGATTCTCCGCCAAGAAGCCCGGCTGTATGAATTTGACTATTTGAGCCACAAGGAGAGACAACCATGATCATGGCATACCGGGGAAAGCGCCCCGTGATCGGTGAAAACGTCTTCATTGCCCCAACCGCAACGGTCATCGGTGACGTGACCCTCGAGAGAGGAGCCAGCGTCTGGTACGGCGCGGTCCTTCGCGGGGACGAGGCCCCCATCCGGGTGGGCGCGGGAACCAACATCCAGGACAATTGCACGATCCACACTGACCCGAACAAACCCGTCACCATCGGCGCCAACGTGACCATCGGTCACAACGCGGTGGTCCACGGCTGCACCGTCGAGGACAACAGCCTCATCGGGATCGGCGCGGTGGTCTTAAACGATGCCCGCATCCGAACCGGGTCGGTGGTCGCGGCCGGAGCCACCGTCAAGGAAGGCGCCGAGATCGGGCCTTATCATCTGGTGGCCGGCACGCCAGCCAGCCTCAAAAAGGAGATGGGCGAAGAAATCGTCGAGCTCCTCAAGGAGCCCGCCAAGGTCTATCGGGCCTTGTCCCGGGAGCACGCGGAGGCGGTGGAGGCGGGGAATGAATAGGATGAGCAGGGGTGAGCCGGAATAAAGGACACGCTTCATGAAACTCAGCTACGACCCACGCTATAACATTGCCTATATCCGGTTCCAATCCAAATCATCCGAAGTGGAATCGATTAAAATCAGCGATGAGCTGGTCGTTGACATGGCGCCGAATGGAATCATTTACGGCATCGAGCTCTTAAACGCAGCCGAGCAATTACAAAGAGATGATAGTGGAAATCTTCTTTTTGTAAATGAAGCCACTGGGAAACAGACTGATATTCCTCTGCCTGTTTAAGACGCAGATGGGCGAGGGGACCGTGACAAATAAAGCGAAAAATGAAATCATTCTCTGAGTGGAACAATGACATTTCCCGGGTCTCGCCCCGTCTCCCAATGACGGTGTCGAGCGTCCTCTTTTTACTCGGCGGCCTGGCGGTCGGGCTGCACTTGCCGGATATCGACCAATTCCTCCCGCTGTTGGACCACCGCTCCATCCTGACCCATAGCCCCTTTTTATCCATCGCCATTTTCATCCTGGCTCTCAAGAAGCGACACGCTGGGCTGCTGATGGCCGCCGTGGGCATCAGCCTGGGCGTTGCGGTCCACCTCGCGTTTGACCTGTTTCCCCGGGGCTGGTCCGGGTATGCTCTCATCTCGGCACCGATCTACGGCCGGACCGGGGCCCTGTTTTCCGGACTCTGGATCGGCGGGTCAATGGGGGTCTGTCTCTATCTGGCGATGGTCCATATCCCGGACCGGCGGATGATGATAGTGAGCCTGTCGGGCTCGGGCGTCGGGTTCTGCCATGCCGCGATCGCGGAGCTGGTCATTTCCATCCCGGCGCTGTTGGCGCTGATTCTATCGACGTGGGGCATCTGGAGGGTCCGACGGGCGATCCGGTCGCGGCAAACCGGCTCACCGCCCGCCGGTCCGGGGTTTACTGGATAGTCGGGGGGCCGACGCTGAGGGCATGGGCCAGATGCTGAGTGAGGATCAGGCCGGCGGTTTCGACGGTGTCGCCGAAGGCCAGCACCCCGTCTTCGTGGCCGGCCAGGATAAAGATACCTCGGGACTGCGAGGATCGCCGGCAGAGGCCCCCGATCTGCCGGGCGATCTCGGGGGTGCCGCAGGCGGCATCCGGCTCGGTGTGGGGGAGGCCGGCGCCCAGCCCCCAGCGCCAGATCTCCGGGCAATGGGCATGAATCACCCCGCCGATGGCGGGATCAGCCGCATACAGTGCTCCGTGGGCGAGGGCCTCGGATGAGGGGGGCATAACGCCCCGGGCCCGAACCTGATTGGTTTTCGGGTCGCAATGGGTGACGGTCGCGAAGTGGGTCGGCTCCAGATGGGCCAGATGTCCGGTCTGGGACCCGGTAATGACAAAGGCGCAGTCCGGGCCGTCGGCCGCTGTTCCCCGTCGGCTGATATTGCCGTAACCGTATCCGTCGTAACGGTCCGGGGTCTGGCCGATAAGGCCCAGCAAATACATGATCCGGCGCCAGGAGTTGAGCTCGGCAATGGCATTGGGCTCCGGAGCAGCGGTTTCGGTGAAGTCGAGCTTATACTGGATAACGCCGTCGGTTTCCGTCATGGTTTACTCCTCCGGGGTGAACCCCTCGGGCAAATAGGTTTCAGGGGGGCCGAAGATCATGAGTTGGCCGGGTGATAGCGACCGGATGTTAACATTCATATCTTCGGCGGCCGCGCGCCAGACCGGGGGGGAGCCGGACCCGACCACCTTTTTGCAGATCTGGGAAAAGGTGTCCCCGGGTTGGACCTTGTAAGCGATCCGGCCGTCGATCAGAGGACGGATCTCGCCGGGCGCCAGGATCTCATCCAGCTCGGCCCTTGTCAACGGCCCGGACGGCTCCGGAGCCCCGGCGGTCTCGGATTCCGCGTCTTCCGTCGCGGGAGGCGATGTCGCGGATTCCGGCTCGGGGGCCGTCTCCGCCTCCGCTGAGCGTTCCCCCCGTGCTGAATCGGCGTCGGCCGTCGTCCCCGGGTCCCCTTTCAGGATCACCGATTCGGCGATCTGCCGCTCGGCGATGATCTCGGGGTCCGATTCCGGTGTTTCAGGCTCGGACGCCCGGCCGTCCGGCGATTGGAGCCGAGCCTCGAGAATTGATTCGGCGGTGGGATAAAGCGCATTTCCCGCAACGGTCGCCACCACGGTGATGAACAGCGCCGCCGCCACGAACGTGACGGCCGCCACGAAAAGGTCCCGAATCATCGCTGTATCCACTCCTTGCAAACCACTAGATGAGGCCCCGTTCCTGGGCCATTTTCAGGTAGGTCTCCACCGTGTTGGCCGGGGGGACGACCTGCTGCTCGGACGGCTTTTCGAGGAGACTCATCGCGTCGGTATCGCAGACCGACACGCAGAGTCCGCAGCCGATGCACCGGTCCGGGTCCACGACGGCGGTCTCGTCCACGGCGATGGCGTCCATCTGGCAGATCTCCTCGCAATTGCCGCAGGCAACACAGGCTTCGGGGTCCACCTGGGCGGTGAAATTGGAGCAGACCACCCTGGCCGGGGCATCCATGGTGTTCAGGTTCTTGAGGATCTGGCAGCAATCGCCGCAGCACATACAGATGTTCATGGGCTTTTGGGAGTTGCCCGGCTGGAGCACCAGGCCCTCCTGGATGCCGCCGTGGAGAATCTCCAGGGCCTCGTCCGCGGTGATGGACCGGCCGAGACCGTTTTCCTCATAGAAATAAGCCCCCCCGCCGAAGACCAGGCAGGTCTCGAGAGGCTTGCCGCACCCCTTGCCCATCATGGCATGCTCTTTCCGGCAGATGCACGGGGCCACCACGATCTTAGACTGATCGCGGATCAGCTCCTCGGCCACGTCGTATGGCATAATGTGCATCCGTGCGGAGATGCTCTTGGCGATGGGGATCACCCGGAGCTGCTTGGTCTCGGTGCGCTGCCAGCTTTCCTTCATCAGATGGGGGACGTACTCGTTGAAGTCCCGGATCAGCTCGGGGTCGAGGTCGTTGACGTGGTACTCCCAGATCCCGATAACGAACTGGGCCGCCATGTAGCGGGTTTTGCCGTTTTTCCGCATCCGGTAGATGAGCCCACTCCGGGCCATCTCCTCGAGGGCCTCGGCTAATTCGGCCTCGTCCCGTCCCAGGCGCTCGGCAATGACCGGCACCGGCTCCGGCATGGGGCTCAAAGAAGCGGCGATCTCCGCTTGTTCGGGCGTGAACAGGCGCTTGAGGATTCTGAGCTCGACGCCCGATTCGGTGGGGGGGAAACCGGCGGGCAGGCGGTCTAAGTGCTCCGCCAGCCGGCGGTAAACGTCATCCATTGGAGAGATCTCCTTTCTGGTCATCAATAAATTCGGCGATAACCCGGTGAACCCGGTGCGCGTCTTTACCTAAGATAATGCCATGACGCTTGAAGTCAAAAAGCAGGTACCGCTTGTCCGGCGAGCCGAGCCGCTCGAAGAGGTTCCGGGAGCCTTTGCTGTCGGCCACCGGGTCGTTAATGGAGTGAAGTACCAGGGTCGGGACCTCGATCTCCGGGAGCTTCGGCTCCAGCCGCTCCATGAGGAGCTCGACTTCCCGGATGCCGGCGACCGGGTTCCGCCGGTAGCTCACGTCGGGGTTTTCCGCCGGGTTGTCGATAAACTCCCGCCGCCCCTCGCCGATGTGGACCAGGTGTTTCACGCGGCTCCAGAAGTCCGATTTGTGGTCGTACCACCGGGACAGGTCCTCCAGCCGCCGAGGGGGGCAGACGGCCACCACGGCCACCACATCGCCCACTCGGCCGGCCAGGTCCAGAGCCAGGGCCGCGCCCGTGGAAAAGCCCCCCACCACCACCCGGTCGCAGAGGTTCCGGACAATGGCATAGCCCCGGTCCACTGACGCGATCCAGTCCTCGTGGCTTCGCAGGGCCAGGTCCTCGGGGGAGGTGCCGTGGCCCTTGAGCCGGGGGACATAAACCCAGTAGCCGTGCCGGCCGAGGTGGATGGCGAGCTGGCCCACCTCCAGGGGCGCGGCCATATAGCCGTGGATCAGCAGGACCCCGACTTCCTTGTCCCGCCCCCGGATGAGAAACGGCCGGCCGGTGGCCGGATCGAACGACTCGCCCTCGACGTAAAAAGCCTCGTGATCAGCGGCATATTCAGTGTCGGCCTCTCGGATGAGCTGCTTCACGATGGCCCGCCGGAGGCGGAAGCGGGGCGTCCAGACCAGCTTTCGCAGAATCCGCTGAAGCCCCGCCAGGGGCTCCACCTCATTGGCGATCACCGATACGGGGTTGTCGATCCGGACCTGGTGGAAATCCAGAGGCGAGGCGAACTTGGACATGTCCTTGACCAGCCGCCCGCCCGATTCGGTCACGATTCCCTTCAGCCGGGCCAGGGCCAGAAACTCGGAGAGCTTGTCGAACCGGTCATCGGTGAGCAGGTGGGTTTGATTGGTGGTGAGGCTGGAGTGGACGTGGATACCCATGCCCTCGAGATCAGCCGTGGCCGCCAGATAGGCCCGTCGGCGGAGATCGTAGTCGTCCATCCGCTTGAAGGGAAATATTTTCAGAATGGAGGCGAAGAGGTGGTCGTGGTTGACGGTGGTCATCCGGTAGATGGCCCCCATGTAACGCTCCATGATCGTCAGGGCGGTCTTCCGCATGATCCGTTTCGAGGGGATCGGGTCGTCGAAGCGGATCTTCCGGCGGGACGAGATGTCCCGGACAATGGATCGCTGAGTCAAATAATCCTTAATGGGGATGGGCGCCCCGAACCGGATGTCCACATCGACCCCGGACAGGAGCATGGTTCCCTCGGTCATCAGCTCATCGACCGCCCGGGCGGGCAGGTCCTCCACGAGCCGGCCGGCCAGCTCGGAGAGAATGTTTTCCCTCGCCCGGATGGGGTAGTAGGTGATGTTGACCGGCACCAGGAAAGTAGTGGTCTCGAAAACCGGGGCCAGATCGCTGATCCCGAACCGGGCGGTCAGCCGCTCGACCTCCATGGGGGCCGTTTCCCGGATGGCCCGGAGCCGTTGCCGGTAAAACTCGGTGCGCAAAGCCAGGGTGGCGGCCCCGGTGTGCGGCGGGTGCTTTCCCCCGGCATAGGAGATCATGAACCGGCCCTTTTCAAAAATCTTTTTCGATTTGACCATCCGCCCCTCGGGAAAGATGATCCAGTTGGACTCGCCGGTGAGGAGGCTCTTGACGATCAGGAGGTCCCGGTCCGGGTTCCGGGTGGAAACCACGCCCACCCGGTCCAGATAAGCCCCCATAGCCCCCTGAAAGAGGCCGGCGTCGCCCAGGGACCATATCGGGACCTTGGTCAGCTCGTAAATATGGGTGGGCAGGAAGAGAGTCTCGATCCGGGTGAAGTGGTTGATGACGAAGATGATCGCCCCGGACGGGATCTGGTCCTCGCCATGGATGTGAACCCGGGCCTTGAAGAGCCTGGACAGGGTCCGGACGGCCAGTCCGGTGGTCTGATAGGCGAAACGGTTCATGTCGTCACTCGGCGGTTTTCGGTTGGTTAGAATTAAAAATGAGTGTAGCTTCGCGTTTATT
>CAYNGG010000248.1:0-6177 GCA_964396575.1 uncultured Desulfobacteraceae bacterium
CCGCCCCGGGCCGATCCGGGCTCGCCGTAGGTGACTCCGGTCTCGACCCCGTCGATGTCCCGGCCGGTCAGGGGGACGATGTTGACGATCCCCGCAAAGGCATCCGGCCCCCAGAGGACCGAGCCCGGCCCCCGGATGATCTCGATCCGCTTGACCGATGCCAGGGAGGTTCCATGGCCGAGCTGATTGAGGGATTTGGAGGTGTCGGAGACCATCGGGACGGTGTCATAGAGGACCAGGGCGCCGTTGGGAATTCCCCGGAGATAGGGGAGGACGCCCCACTCTTTTTGGGCCATGTAGAACCCCGGGGTCCGGTCCAGGGCCTGGGCAAGGGTCCCGTCCCCGCTCACGCGGATGTCCTCCCGGGTGATCACCTCGGCAATGGCCGGGGCCTGCCAGGCGCTCTCCTCCCGCCGGGAGGCGATGGTCAGGACCTCGAGGCGCTCGCCCACGAACATGAGCATGGTGTCCTCGGCCACGGCCGAGTCACCTGTTCGGCAATAGCCGGGCTGGGACGGCGCCATCCATCCGAGGACCACCGCAACGGCCCAGAGGGCGCCGATTTTAAACCGGCCGGCCGTCACAACCGCCACCGGGAGGGCGCCGGGCCTCGAAGTCGGTCAGTCATCCTCGCGAACCTGCTTGAGCAAAACCCGAAACTTGGCCCGGCTCAACCCGAGCAGCCGGGCGGCGGCCGACTGGTTGTTGTCCGAAGCGGCCAGGGCCTGCCGGACCAGGTCCCGCTCCATCTCCTCCAGGGAGATCCCCTCATTGGGCAGGCTGTAATCGGCGGTTTCCGATGACGGGTCGCATTTGGCCGAAGGCTTCAGGAAAGACAGGGTTTCGGCGGTGATCCGGCCGTCGTCTCCGGCCAGGATGATGGATCGTTCGATGGCATTGGCCAGCTCCCGGACATTGCCCGGCCAGGAGTAGGATTTGAGGACTTCCAGCCCGTCGGGAGTGAGGTCGATGCCGGCGCCCTCGCCCATTTTCTTCAGGAAATGCTCGGCCAGCGGGGGGACGTCTTCCATCCGGTCCCGGAGCGGCGGGGACTCGAGGGGGAAGACGTTGATCCGGAAATAGAGGTCCTGGCGGAACTCGCCATCGGCCACCTTTTGAGCCAGGTCCCGGTTGGTGGCGCAGATCACCCGGACGTCCACCGGGATCTCCTCGTTGCCGCCCACCCGCTGGATCTTTTTTTCCTGCAATGCCCGGAGGAGCTTGGCCTGGGCTTCGGCCGGCAGGTCGCCGATCTCGTCGAGAAAGAGGGTCCCGCCGGAGGCGAACTCGAACTTTCCGGCCGTCCGCTTTTCAGCCCCGGTAAAGGCCCCTTTTTCGTATCCCAAGAGCTCC
The DNA here is from genome assembly GCA_964396575.1 of uncultured Desulfobacteraceae bacterium. Lineage (GTDB taxonomy): Bacteria > Desulfobacterota > Desulfobacteria > Desulfobacterales > JAABSP01 > CAYNGG01. The sequence goes on from CAYNGG010000248.1 coordinate 1,354, forward strand.
GATTCGACCAGGTTGGCGGAGATGGCGGCGCAGTTGACCGGGACAAACCGGCCGTCATGCCGCCGGCTGTGGCGGTGGATGTAGCGGGCGAGGAGCTCCTTGCCGGTGCCGGACTCGCCGCTGATAAGGACGGCCGAATCGGTCCGGGCCACCCGGCCGGCCAGATCCATCAAGCCTGCCATGGACCCGGAAGCATAGACGATCTCGTCATCCCCGGCCGACAATTTCAGGGCGGCTTTCAGGTCCCGGTTTTCGGCCAGGACCCGGGAGAGCTTGAGGGTCCGCTCGACGGTGAGGATGATCCGGTCTTCCTCGAACGGCTTGGTGATGTAATCGGCGGCCCCGTTCCGCATGGCTTCCACCGCCGAGTCCACCGTGGCAAAGGCGGTGATGAAGACCACCGGGCTGGGGATTCCCTCGGCCTTGATGGCCTCCAGGAGCTGGTGCCCGTCCATTTTGGGCATCTTGATGTCCGTGATCACCATGTCAAAGGGGTCGGCCCGGAGCTTATGGAGGGCTTCCCGGCCGTCCCTGGCTCCATCCACGGCGTAGCCTTTCCGCTCGAGCATCAGCGAGAGGAGAAACCGCATCTTGTCTTCGTCGTCAACGATCAGAATTTTAGGCATGGATGGCCTCGGAGGGAATGGCGACGTCCGGCGCGGCCATAAGGGGCAGCTCGATCCGAAAACAGGCACCGCCTTCGGAGCGGTTCCGGGCGGTGACCGCACCGCCGTGGGCGGAGATCACCTGGGAGACAAAGGCCAGCCCGAGTCCGGTTCCTTTCGACCGGGTGGTGAAAAAAGGCTCGAAGATCCGGGGGAGATCATCCGGATCGATGCCCGGTCCCCCGTCCGAGATCTCCATGGCCCAGCCTTGATCGTCAACCGTGGCGGCAACCGTCACCGTGCCCGCCCCTTCGACGGCGTCCGCCGCGTTTTTGACCACGTTGGCAACCGCCCGGATCAGGAGGTCCGGGTCGCCCCAGACCCGGCAGGGGGTTTTTGGGATATCCGTTTTAAAGGTTACGCCGCCGTTGGATGCCCGCATCCGCTCGATATGGTCGGCCAGCAGGCGGTTGATGTCCATCTCCCGGTGCTGGGGTTTGGCCGGCCGGGCGAACTGGAGAAAGTCCTCGATGAGCCGATTGAGTCGGCGGATCTCGTCTTCCATGTATTCGACCAGGGTGGCCCCGCCGGCCGAATCGGGATCTACGTCTTTTTTCAAAAGGTCCAGGGAGCTTTTGATGATGCTCAGGGGGTTTTTGACCTCGTGGGCGATCATCAGGGAGAATTTGCCCAGCTCCGCCAGGGTTTTCTGCCGGACCATCTCCCGGTTGGCGGCATCGAGGGCCCGGCTGCTTTCGGCCAGGGAATCGAGCATGGCGTTGAACGCCAGGGCCAGCTTCCGGGTTTCCGGAAGGGTTCCCGGCGTGACCCGGATCTCCATGTCCCCGTCGGCGACCTTCCGGACCGCCCCGACCAGCCGGGTCAGGGGGGCGACCAGGGACCGGGAGATGAAGAAAAAGATGACCATGGCGGCCCCGGCCGAGATCACGGACAAGAGGAGAAAGCGGGTTTTCACCGTCCGCAGGAGGGCATCGATCTCCCGGCTGCTGTAAGCGACCCGGACCGATCCGATTTGCCGGAAATCGGGCTCGCCGACACCGGGCCACTGAAAGGCGATGCTTTCGTCCCGTGAGGTCTTAAGGACCACCGGGGCATCGATGACCGACTCCGACGGCCCGCCGGCGGCTTCTCCGACGTCCGCCAGAAGATCCCCGAACCGGTCCGTGATCTTCACGCCGATCACGTCCTTTTCGGCCAGGAGGTTTCCGGCCAGCCGGTTGAGCATGGTCCGCTCATCGATCAAGATCCCCAGCTCGGCGTTGAGCGCCAGGTATCGGGCGAGAAACCGAATCCGCTCCTCGAACCGCGACTGGACAAACTGGTGGATGATGGTCACTCCGATATATCCGAGAGCCGAGGTCGTCGCGCTGATGAGGATAACCACCGCCAGAAGGAGCCGGACGTGGATGCCGGGCCGCTTCACGGGGCGTTCCCCTCGTCCTGAGATCCGGACGCTTTGCCGCCCGTCCATCCCATCCGGTCCAGGACCCGGTCGTTTCGGATGCTTTCAAATGCCGGAACGGCCCGGCCGCATCCGTCTCCGGCGAGGACCGCCCGGACCATCCGGCCGGTCTGACGGCCGATCTCCTTATAGTCGATGACAAAGGCCAGGGCCGCGCCGGATTCGAGAAAGAACCGGTTATATCCGATCACCGGGACGTTTTTGAGCAGCGCTTCCTTGATGACATATTGCACGATGGATTCTGAAATGACGGTCCGGTCGGGGATCATCCAGAGGGCGTCCAACCGGTCGAGATCCTTTCTGAGCGTCCTGGGGATGTCCGCCCTGGACGAGACGGGGAGCGGCACCACGGTCAAGCCGAATTCGGGGCCACCGATTTCGGCTTCAGCGAAAAAGTCGAGATTGTAGGCCGGATCATAGAGAATGCCGACCCGCTGGATTCCGGGCAGATTTTCAGCCATGGCCCTCAATTGGTGCCGGACGGGGATGTTCAGCGGAACCCCGCATCCATCCGCTTCCGAATTTCCGTCCATCAACGACTCCGGGTTGAGGACCATGGCATAGATGATCCGACGGCCGCTTTCGCCATGGGCTTCCCACAACAGCCGGGTCGCCTCCGGTCCCACCCCGACCATTAAAGCCGGCGGGGACGCGCCGAAGAGCCGATCCGGATCGGCATCGTCTTTTAAATGGACCGTCTGAATCCGAGCCCCCGCTCCCGCGAGGATCTCGGTCAGCCCGTCGAGTGCTTCCAGGTAGGGGCGGATCTGTCGGGAGACGACGATTCCAACCGTGGGAATGGGGTCCGATGCCCCCCAGCAGAATCCGCCGGCCGTTACGATGATCGCAAAGACCACCATCAATGCCGCCGATGCCTTCGCCGGCTTGTTTAAAGGCGCATAAATCCGGCATGGGGACCCTCGAAAGGCGAGTATCAGAGCCATACCACGACGCGAGCGGGTACCGAATCCCACTGGCCGCCGTCGTCATTCACCGGGCCGCCGCGGGGATATCCCCGATTTTGTTTCTGAAGTCCTCGGTAACGACATCCACGTCATCAAGGGTCGAGATCACCCGGGGCGTGATCAGGATGATCAGCTCGGTCTTTTCCCTGGACTGTCTCTGCTTTCCAAAGAGGAACCCCACGCCGGGCAGCCCGCCGAGACAGGGGACCCCCGAGTGCCCGTCGCTGACATTCTGGCGGATCAAGCCGCCGATGACGATGGTCTGGCCGTGCTTGACCGTAAGCGAGGTATTCACCGAGCGTTTGAAAAACGAGGGGAGGCTTTCGTTGCCGACATCGACGTTTTCGCTCTGCTCGCTCACCTCCTGGCTGACGTCCATGCTGACCAGGCCGAACTCGTTGATGTGAGGGGTTACCGAGAGGATCACGCCGGTGTTCCGGTATTGAATGTTGGTCTGAAGGAGGGGGTTCCCTTCGGATTCGTATTCGTACTGGGCGCTGGCCACGGGGATTTCCGTGGAGATGTCGATCTTCGCCTCTTTGTTGTCCGAAGCCAAAATCGTCGGCGATGAGAGGATATCGACCCTATCCTCCTGGGCCAGCGCCGACAGGGAGGCCTTCCACCGGTTGGCCTGGCCGACCACATATTGGAGCCCCGCCGCCCCGATGTTCCCGCTGAGCATCGAGGTCTCGGGGGTTCCGCCGTCCCCCTTGACGTATTCCCACTCGACGCCGAGCTCCGTGGATGCGTTGAGGCTGATCTCCGCGATCATCACCTCGATGAGCACCTGACGGGGCAAAACATCCAGGCGGTTGAGGAGATCCAAAATCATTCGGTAATCCGTCGGCGTGGCCTCGATAATCAGGGCGTTTCGGATCTCGTCGGGGTTGATCCGGATGCCCCGGCGGAGATCCACGGAGCTCGTTCGACCATTTTGTGAAGCAGCCGGCTCCCGGGTGGTGTCGTCGTCCTTGAAAGAGAGGTTCATCTGGAAGGATGACGGCTTGCCCTCGGACTTCTGGCTTGCCGTCTCGCCTGAATCACGACCATCGGACCGGCTTCGGGCGGAAACCGCGCCTTCCGAAAAGACCCGGTTCAGGATGTCGGCGAGCTCACCGGCCTTGCCGTTTTTGACGAAATAGACGTGGATTTTCGGCTCGACGTCCGTCCGGGGCACGTCAAGCTGGCGAATGAGCGACTCCGCCTTGGCAAAGACCTGCTCATCCGGGCTGATGACCAGGATCATCCCCATCCGGGGGAGGGCGACGACCGATCCGACCGCTTTTTCTCCGGCGGCGTAGGCCGCCAGGATCTCCGAAATGACCTTCGCGGTGGTTTCGGGATCGGCGTGTTTCAGCGGAAAGAATTGATGGCGTGCCCGCTCAAAGAGGCTCACGTCGAAGGCATCGACGAGCTTGAGGAGCTTGGGGAGGTTGGCCCGTCGATCCACTACCACTAAGGTGTCCGATCCTTCATGGGAGACGATGGTGCCGTTGACCGAGACGAACGGGGTCAAGAGCTTGGCCATTTCCGGCGCGGAGATGAACTCCAGGGGGATGACCTGAATGACGGCGTCCCCGTCAATGCCCCCGCGTTTTTTCCGTTGAGGGGTTGAAGCGTCAATGGCCTGGCGGGAGGCGTCCTTCAAGCTGACAATCCGGTAGAGGTTGCCTTCCTGGACGGCGGTCAGGCCGTTGGCATCGAGGATCTGGTAGAAAACCGGCATCAGGTCGGCCGTTTTCAGGCTGCCGGATGTGTGGATGGTTACCCG
>CAYNGG010000249.1:0-6157 GCA_964396575.1 uncultured Desulfobacteraceae bacterium
CCCCCCGGCGCGGTCTTTCCCCAAAAATCCTTTGTCAACCGCCTCTGAAGAGGTTATACTCATCAGGTTATGGAATTGAGCGATACCAAACAGCCTAGCGGAGCCCGGCCGTTGCCGGTGGTGGCCCTGGTGGGGCGGCCCAACGCGGGCAAATCATCCCTGTTCAACCGGCTCACCCGGAGCCGGGACGCCATTGTAGATGACCGGCCGGGGGTGACTCGGGACCGGCATTACGGTCGGGTAATTTGGGACGATGTCCCTTTTTCCATCGTGGACACCGGCGGATATATGGACGGCGACGCCGATTTCGGGGCCGCGGTCCGTCGACAGATCGACGGGGCGGTGGCGGCCGCCGACGCGGTGATCCTCATCCTCGACGGCAAGTCCGGCCCGTCGCCCTTTGACACCGAGATGATCGACCGGCTCCGCCCGCTGGAGAAGCCGGTCTTCTTTGCGGTCAACAAGATTGACGGGCCGGAGCGCGAGGACGCGCTTTACGAGTTTTACGGGTTGGGGATCGATGACCTTTATCCGGTTTCGGCGGCCCACGGTTATGGCGTCACTGATCTGATCGACGATCTGGTGGAGACCCTGCCCCGGGTCACGGCGGCCGAGGAGGCGGCGGCCGTCCGCCTGGCGGTGGTGGGGCGGCCCAACGTGGGCAAGTCATCCCTCATCAACGCCATTTTGGGCGAGGAGCGGCTGGTGGTCTCCGAAGCCCCCGGGACCACCCGGGACTCGGTGGACGCCGCCGTTACCCGGCGAGGACGCCATTACCGGCTCATCGACACGGCCGGCATCCGGCGGAAGGGGAAGGTTTCCGAAAAGCTCGAGAAGATCACGGTCATCAAGGCCCTGGGGAGTCTCGACCGCTGCGACGTGGCTCTGTTGATGTTAGACGCCGCCGAGGGGGTTACCGAGCAGGACGTCCGGATCGCCGGATACGCCTACGAGCGGGGTTGCGGCTGCGTTTTTCTGCTCAATAAGTGGGACCTGGTCCGGGATGATTCCGAGGCGGCCCCGAGGCTCCGGGCTGACCTTCGGGAGGCGGCCCGGTTTCTGGGATTCGCTCCGATTCTGACGGTCTCGGCCCTCACCGGCCATCGGCTTTCCCGGATTTTCGACGTGGTGAACGCGGTTTACGCTCAGTACACCACCCGGGTGAGCACCGGCATCCTCAACCGGGCACTGACCGCGGCGACCGAGCGGACTCCGCCCCCGATCTACAAGGGTCGGCGGATCAAGTTTTACTATGCCACTCAGGTGGCCACCCGGCCGCCCACCCTGGTGGCCTTTGTCAACAGCCCGTCGGGGGTCCATTTTTCTTACCATCGCTATTTGATCAACCGGTTCCGGGAGGAGCTGGGGCTGGACCGGACGCCTCTCCGGCTCATCTTCCGGGAGCGGAGCGGGCGGAAGCCCCGTCGGCGGAAAAGGCGGTAACCCGCCGTGGACCTCTTTGAGCAGGCGGCCCGGGATGCAGCCGAGGCGTCGGCCCCCCTGGCCGACCGGCTCCGGCCGGCGGAGCTTGCCGACCTCGTGGGCCAGGACGCGGCGGTGGGGCCGGGGACGCCGCTGCGCCACGCCATCGAGTCGGACCGCCTCTATTCGATCATTCTCTGGGGGCCGCCGGGCTGCGGCAAGACCACTCTGGCCCGGCTGATCGCCGGCCAGACCCGATCCCACTTCGTCCACTTCTCCGCCGTCCTTTCCGGAGTCAAGGAGATCCGCTCGGTGATCGCCGAGGCCCGGGAGCAGCGGGACCTCCACCGCCGGCGGACGGTCCTCTTCGTGGATGAGATCCACCGGTTCAACAAGAGTCAGCAGGACGCCTTTCTCCACCACGTGGAAAGCGGGCTGATCACCCTGGTGGGCGCCACCACCGAAAATCCATCCTTTGAGGTCATCGCCCCGCTCCTTTCCCGCTGCCGGGTGATCCCCCTGGAAGCGCTATCCGATGACGCCCTGGGCCGGATCATCGACCGGGCTCTGCATGACGACCGGAAGGGGCTGGGCCGGACGGGCCTGACCCTCACCGATTCGGCCCGGGACCATCTGATCCGGTCGGCCGACGGCGATGCCCGGGCCGCCCTGAACGGACTGGAGGCGGTGGCCGACCTGGCCGGAGGCCGGTCCGACGGAGCTCCCGTGGACCTGGATCTCGTGGAGGCGGTGGTTCAGCGGCGGGCGCTCCGGTCCGACAAGGCCGGAGAAAGCCATTTCAATCTCATCTCGGCCTTTCATAAAAGTCTCCGGGGGAGCGACCCGGACGCGGCGATCTATTGGCTCACCCGGATGCTCATGGCCGGCGAGGACCCGCTCTACATGGGGCGGCGGATGGTCCGGTTCGCATCCGAGGACATCGGGGTTGCCGATCCGGCGGCCCTCCGGGTGGCTTTGGACGGGGTGGCGGCTTACCGGATGCTGGGATCGCCCGAGGGGGAGCTGGCCCTGATCGAGGCGGCCGTCTATCTGGCCACCGCGCCCAAGAGCAACGCGGTTTACGTTGCTTACAAGAAGGCTCGCCGGACGGTGGAGCGGACCGGATCTTTACCGGTGCCTCACCACATTCGGAATGCCCCCACGGGGTTGATGAAGTCGATGGGCTACGGCGACGGGTATCGGTATGCTCATGACTATGAAAAGGGGGTCTGCGCTCAGACCCACCTGCCCGAAGCCCTGGTGGGGACCCGGTTTTACAGTCCCACCGACCGGGGCCACGAGCGGGTCATCGCCGATCGGCTCCGGTACTGGGATCGGGTTCGGAACGAAACCGATGACGAGGTTTGAGGGGACGAGGCGGTCATGATGGCGCGAATCCTGGTTCTGATGCTTCTGGTCGGTCCCGTGTCGGCCGCCGCCGAGGATTTTCAGCGCTTGTCCTCGGATGCGGTGACCGTCCTCTACCCCGAAGCTTTGGCCGGGGCGGCTCGGGAGACCGTCGAAACCTATCCGACGGTCCGGGCCGAGCTGGAACGGACCTTCGGCTGGCCGGCCGACTTCCGGCCCACGGTGGTGGTAATCCGGGACACGGCGACTTTCCGGAAGTGGGCGGGTAACGAGGACATCGTGGCTTACGCCGTCTCCGACCGGCAGGCTATTGTCATGGATTACGCCCGGGTCAACCGGGATGCGGAGAGCCTCGCCCGGACGCTCAAGCACGAGCTCTGCCATCTCCTGCTCCACCACCACATTCCCAGGGACCGGCTTCCCCGCTGGCTCGACGAAGGAGTTGCCCAGTGGGTGAGCGACGGGATTTCCGAGATCCTGGGCACCGAAGGAGACGCGGCGCTGACCCGGGCGGTCCTGGCCGACCGGGTGATCCCGCTCAGCCGGCTGACCGACCGGTTTCCGATGGACCGGGACCTGATGGTCCTGGCCTACCAGGAGAGCCGGAGCGTGGTGGACTACCTTCTTCGGGAGCACGGCCGGTCGGCGGTCATCGACATTCTGTCCCGGCTCCGGGCGGGGGCGTCGGTGGACGCGGCCCTGACCGGGGCGGTGGGCTTTCATCTCGATGAGCTGGAAGCCGCCTGGCGAGAGGATTTGGGCCGGCATCGGACCTGGCTCCGGTTTCTGGCCATCCACCTCTACGAGATCCTCTTTGTCCTGGCGGCCGCCATCACGGTGGTCGGGTTTGTGCGGAAGCTCCGGCGTCAGCGGGCCTACATGGACGAGGATGACGATGAAGCTTAACACGGTCGCCAACCGTTATATCTGCCGGGAGATGGTCGCCCCCTTTCTGTTGAATCTCTTCTTTTTCACCTTTATTTTTCTGCTCACCCGGATTCTCGACATCACCAACATGGTGGTCAATTACAAGATCGGCCTGGGGGTGATCCTCCGGATGCTCCTGTACGCCATGCCCTATTTTCTGGTCTTCGTGATCCCCATGTCAACGATGATGGCGGTGCTGCTGACCTTTCTCCGGATGTCCTCGGACAACGAGATCCTGGCGCTCAAGTCGGGCGGGGTGAGCCTTTACGGGCTGTTGCCCGCCGTCTTGACCTTTTGTCTGGCCGCAAGTCTCCTCACCGCCGCCACCATCTCCTACGGGCTTCCCTGGGGGCGGCTCGCCCTCCGGGATCTGACCGTCCGGGTGGCGGCCGAAAACGTCGATATCGGTCTGAAGGAGCGGACCTTTAACGACAGCTTCCGGGGGGTGATGCTCTATGTCAACCGGATCGACGTCCGGACCAAGGCGCTCATGGACGTCTTCATCCAGGACGACCGGGATGAGCGCCTGTCGGTGACCATCGTCGCTCCCCGGGGCCAGCTTTACGGGGGCGGGGACACGCCGGCCTTCCGGTTACGGCTCTTTAACGGCTCCATCAACCAGGTGGACCTGGCTTCACGGGCGGTCAACTCGGCCCGGTTCGAGACCTACGATCTCCACCTCGACCTTCAGCAGGCCGTGGCCGCGGCCCGGAGCGGACCCAAGGACGAAAAGGAGATGTATCCGGGGGAGCTGCGCCGGTTTATCGAAACCCGGACTGAGCGCGATGCCCGCTACTATCAGGCTCTGCTGGAGTGGCACAAGAAGTTTTCCCTTCCGGTTGCCTGTCTGGCCCTGGGGGTCCTGGCCGTGCCCCTGGGGGTGGGCGCCAAGTTCTCCCGGCGATCCTTTGGATTGGGACTGGGCCTGACCTTTTTCCTGTTTTACTACCTCCTGCTGTCGGCCGGCCTCGTCTTCGGGGAGGTCGGGGCCTATCCGGCGGCGATAGGGATGTGGGTGCCCAACCTGGTCACCGGGGGGCTGGGGATCTTCCTGTTCATCCGGGCAGCGGCGGACCGGCCGGTCCGGCCGGGGTTCGTACCCTATGCGATCCACCGGATCAAGACCCGGCTCCGCCGGCCGGCGGAGCCGACGGAGGCCCGCTTTTGACCACAATCCACCGCTATGTGACATGGGAGCTCGGCCGGCTCCTGGTCGCCACCATCACCGTGGTGGTGAGCATCTACCTCTGCGTGGATTTTTTCGAAAAGATCGACGACTTTCTGGAGGCCGGCCTGCCGGCGACAAAAGCGGCGACTTTTTTCCTCTACAACATCCCGTTTATCATCTCGCAGATCCTGCCGGTCTGCATCCTTTTGGCGGTGCTCATCGTCTTCGGGCTGATGGCCAAGCACAACGAGGTGATCGCGCTCAAGAGCAGCGGGATCAGCGTTTACACCCTGGTCCGGCCGGCGGTGAGCATAAGCATCCTGTTGACCATCGGGCTCTTTTTTTTCAACGAGGGAGTGGTCCCCATCACCTCGGCCCGGGCCAACGGCATCTGGCTCCGGGATGTGAAGAAAAAGGCGGCCGTGGTCTCCCGGGAGCGGAACATCTGGATGAAGGAGAACGGTTCCATCCTCCACATCAAATACTACCATCGGGTTCACCGGACCCTCTTTGGCCTAAGCCGGTTCCATCTTGACGACGACTTCGTCCTGACCCGGCGGGTGGACGCCCGGCGGGCGATTTACGGGGCCGACCGGTGGCAGCTCTTCGGGGTCCTCGAACAGGTCCGCGACCCGGAGACCGGGCAATACGAGGTCACCTATCTCACTTCCCGGTACGAGTCGCTGGGCCTTTCCCCCGAGGACCTCCGGACCGGGGCAACCACCGCCGAGGAGATGAGCTACGCCGAGCTGGGCGACCACATCCGGAAGGTGGAGTCCGAAGGCTACGACGCCACGGTTTACCGGGTGGACCGCCACGCCAAAGTCGCCTTTCCGTTTATCTGCATCATCCTCGCCCTGGTGGGGGGCGGGATCTCGCTCCGGGGGAATCTCCGGGAGGGGCTTCCGGCGGGGGTGGCCTATGGGCTGGTGGTCGCCTTCGCCTACTGGATCTTCTACTCCTTCTGCGTCTCCCTCGGTTACGGCGGGATGCTCCCCCCGCTGGTGGCCACCTGGGCTCCCAACCTCATCTTTTTCTGCCTGGGCATTATTCTCCTGCTCAACGCGGAGTAACCCGGAGGTCCCATGCGGCTCCTTTACAACTTCGGTCTTCATACCGCGGCGCTTCTGGCCGGACCGGTCCTGCTGCCCTGGATCCTCACCGCCCCCAGGCGGCGGATGAGCGTCCCCCGGCGGCTCTCTCTGATTCTCCCCGACCCACGCCATGGCGTGGCCGGGGGCCGACGCCGGATCTGGGTCCACGCCCTGTCGG
>CAYNGG010000250.1:0-4689 GCA_964396575.1 uncultured Desulfobacteraceae bacterium
GAAAATGCATTTTATCCGCGGATTACGCAGATTTTCGCAGATTTTTATGTTTCATCGTGAAAATCCATTTTCATGCCCGGGGGTGATCGCGGGGCCGCCCCGATCATGAGGGTTTATTCGATTTCAGGTTTTCTCCCATGAATCCCGCCAGCCGCCTCAAAGCTGTAAGCGGCCCGCAGCAGGGTCGGCTCGTCAAAATGGCGGCCCACCATCTGAAGGCCGATGGGAAGCCCGTCCTCCGAAAACCCGCAGGGCACGCTGATGCCCGGAATTCCGGCCAGGTTGGCCGACAGGGTGAAGATGTCCGAAAGATACATGGTCAGCGGATCATCGGTCTTTTCACCGATCCGGAAGGCCGGGGTCGGGGCCACCGGCGAGACGATCACGTCGCAGGCTTCGAACGCCCGCCGGTAGTCCTCGACAATATGGGTCCGGACCTGGGAGGCCTTGCCGTAATAAGCATCGTAATAACCGGCCGACAGGCAATAGGTCCCGATGATGATCCGCCGCTTGACCTCCGGGCCGAACCCGGCCGACCGGGTCCGCCGGTACATCCCCATCAGGTCGGTCCCCTCCCGGACGCTCAGGCCGTATTTGACGCCGTCGTAACGGGCAAGGTTGGAGCTGGCCTCCGATGGGGCGATCACATAATACGCGGCCACCACGTAAGGGGTCCGGGGGAGGGAGACCGAGACGCGCTTTGCTCCGAGCCGCTCCAACACGGACACCGCGTTTTCCACGGCGGCCCGGACATCGGGGGCCAGCCCCTCCACTTCGTCATATTCCTTGGGAAAGCCGATCCGAAGCCCTTTGATCCCGGACGCCAGCCCCTCAGTGAAGTCGGGGACCGGCCGGTCCACCGAGGTGGAATCCCGGGGATCGTGGCCGGCGACCGCGTTCATCATCAGGGCCGCGTCAGTGACCGTTTTGGACAGCGGGCCGATCTGATCGAGAGATGAGGCAAAGGCCACGAGGCCATATCGGGAGACCCGCCCGTAGGTGGGCTTGAGCCCCACGACTCCGCAGTGGGATGCCGGCTGACGGATGGACCCGCCCGTATCGGATCCCAGGGCCGCCAGGCAGAGGTCGGCGGCCACCGCCGCGGCCGATCCGCCCGAGGAGCCGCCGGGGATGCGGTTCAGGTCCCAGGGGTTCTTGGTGGGGAAAAAGGCGGAGTGCTCATTGGAAGACCCCATGGCGAATTCATCCATGTTGGTCTTGCCGATGATCACCGCTCCCGCGCTTCGGATCTTTTCGATCACCGTCGCGTCATAGGGCGGGACGAAACCCTCGAGTATCCGGGATCCACAGGTGGTCCGGAGGCCCCGGGTACACATCAGGTCCTTGATCGCCAGGGGAATCCCGGTGATCGGGCCGGCTTCACCGGCCGCGATCCGTCGATCGGCCTCGGCCGAGGCCCGGAGCGCCCCGTCGGCGTCCACGGTGATATAGGCCCCGACCTTCGGGTCCACCGCCGAAATCCGGGAGAGGACCGCCTCAGTCAGCTCCGTCGAGGTCATCTTCCGCTCCATCAACAGGTGATGGGCCTCGTAAAGAGTCAGCTCATGAAAATTCATCTTTGCTCCTTACCCCACCACCTTGGGGACCACAAAGCACGCCTCGTCCCGGTCGGGCGCATTGGCCAGCGCGGCTTCCCGGTCCAGTGGATTGCCGACGACGTCCTCCCTGAAGGCGTTTTTCAGCTCATAAGCACCGGCGGTAGGGGGTACGCCTCCGGTGTCCACATCGTTGAGGGCATTGATGTGTTCCAGGATATCGGCAATCTGGCCGGCAAACCGGGTCTCATCGCCTTCATCAAGATCCAGGCGGGCCAGAGTGGCCACGTGATTGACCTCTTCGCGGGTGATGGTCATGGTCGGTGTCTTCCCCTTTAATTTTGGATTTTAGATTTTTGATTGATGATCGTGGATTACGGTTCATCAATCATCAATAGTCCTCTGGACCACGAATGCCTGATGCTGATCCCGTCGGAGCCGGTTGACCATGGTTTGGGCATCGGCACGGTCCTTGAACCGGCCCACCCGGACCCGGTGCCAGATCCCTTTTTGGGGGATGATCCCGGCAATCTTGTAAGCGGGATAGGCTTTGGCCTTCAGGGACGCCACCAGGCTTTCCGCGTCGCCGGAGTTTCGGAAGGATGCCACCTGGACCGTCAGCTCCCCGTCGGTAGCCATGCCTTGGCGTGAGACCGGGGCCGCCGCCATGCGCTCCTGGGGCTGAGGCCGCGGTTTCGGATCGTCTGGCGGTTCGGGTTCCGGTTTCGGGGCCTCAGCCGGCTTGCGGACCGGGAGGTTCTCTTCCTGAATCCGATCCCGCCGGTCCCCGCCGTCCTGGGGGCGCTTTTTCAATAACGGGGTTTTGTTTTCAATCTCGCCCCCTTGGGCTTCCGGATCATTCCCCTCGTTCTCGCCTTCCCCAGCGCCCCGCTCCGGCGTCCCGGATGGCAGGGCATCCCTCGGGGAGGTCGAGGGGCGGTCATGCATGAGCTGCTCGTGGAAGCCCAGGTCCGGGGCGTCGGCAAACAGGGCCTCCGATTCGCGCTCGAGCTGCCGGACCTGAACCTTTTCATCGGCATGGCGCAGGCGAGCCAGCTCCATTTGAAGCTTTCCGGTATCGAATTGGACGGGTATTGTTCCCCGTCCCACCCAGACGCCCAGCACAAACATCCACGCGGCAACGCCGATCGTCAGGCCCCACCGGGCCAGCAGCCCCCGAATCCAACTGAAATCATGGCGCGTTCGTGGTGTCTGAGGTCGCTTCCGTAACCCCTTTTTGCCCATGCGGTCCCCATTACATCGTATCCGGGGCGGAAACCCCCAAAAGCTGGAGGCCGTTTCGGATGACTTGACGGACCGCCCGGACCAGGTAGAGCCTGGCGGCGGTGAGATCCGGCTCGTCGGTCAGCACTCGATGCTTATTATAGTAGGCGTGAAAGGCGGTGGCAAGGGACATCAAATAATAGGGCACGCGATGGGGCTCGAGAAATTGGGCCGCCGCCGCCACGATCTCCGGATACCGAGCCATGGCCTTTAAGATGCCGATCTCCTCGGGCTCCTGGAGCCGGGCGATCCGGTCGTCGGTGGGATCATCGGCCGGGACCCCCCGCTCGGCCCCCTTGGCCAGGATACTCGTGATCCGAGCGTGAACGTACTGAACATAATAAACCGGATTGTCGTTGGTCTTCTGCTTGGCCAGCTCCAGATCGAAGTCCAGGGGGCTGTCGGTGTGGCGAGTCAAAAAGATGAACCGGGCCGCGTCCCGCCCCACTTCGTCGATCACCTCCCGGAGAGTCACGAACTCCCCGGCTCGGGTGGACATGGCCACCGGCTCCCCGGCCCGGAGGAGATTGACCAGCTTAACCAGGATCACCCCGAACCGGTCGGGCTCCCGTCCGGCGGCGGCGACGGCAGCCGTCATCCGGGGGATATAGCCGTGATGGTCGGCGCCCCAGACATCGATCACCCGTTCGAAGCCTCGCTCGAACTTGTCAATATGATAGGCGATGTCGGATGCAAAGTAGGTCGTCTCCCCGGTCCGGCGGACCACCACCCGGTCTTTCTCGTCGCCGTAGTCGCTGGTCCGAAACCAGAGGGCCTCATCCGCCTCGTAAACGATCCCCCGTTTCCGGAGCCCATCGATGGCCGCCGCCACCTTGTCGTCGTCGTAGAGCCCTTGCTCGGAAAACCACCGGTCGAACCGGACCCCGAAGGCATCGAGGTCGTCCCGGATGCCGGTCAGGATGGCGGATGCGGCATACCGGGCGCAGATGTCGATGGCGGCCGCCTCGTCGGCTCCGGCCAGCTCCTCGCCCCGCTCCCGACGGACCGCCGACGCCAAATCCATGATATAGCGCCCCTGATAGCAGTCTTCGGGAAAATCGACCGCTTGGCCGTCCTCTTCAAGATACCGGAGATAAACCGAGCGGCCCAGGGTCCGGATCTGTCGGCCGGAGTCGTTGACGTAGTATTCCCTCTGGACGTCAAAGCCGACCCGGGCCAGGATATTGGCCACCGTGTCCCCGACGGCGGCGCCCCGGCCGTGCCCGACATGGAGCGGTCCCGTGGGATTGGCGCTGACAAACTCCACCTGGACCCGTTGCCCCGCCCCCAAATCCGACCCGCCGTAATCCGATCCGGCCTCGTGGATCTCCCGGAGCACCGGGTAAAAGGCCTGATTCCGGAGAAAAAAGTTGATGAACCCCGGCCCGGCGATCTCCGTCCGGTCCAAAAAGCCGGTGGGATCATCGATGTGATCACAAATAGCCTCTGCAATTTTCCGGGGGGCC
Source organism: uncultured Desulfobacteraceae bacterium (assembly GCA_964396575.1). Taxonomy (GTDB): domain Bacteria; phylum Desulfobacterota; class Desulfobacteria; order Desulfobacterales; family JAABSP01; genus CAYNGG01. The sequence continues at coordinate 4,307 of CAYNGG010000250.1, forward strand.
ATCTTCAGACGCGATGCCAGGACCATGGCGATGTTGGTCGAATAATCCCCGTGAGCAGTTAGCTTGGGCTCGTCCACCTCCACCGGCGGAACCGAATCAAGGGTAAACCCTTCGGCTAACGCCGCCCGTTCCAATGCCGCGGCAATCCATTTTGAAATAATCTGTTTCATCAATCCCCGTCCACCTGACCATTTAACCACCGACCACTAACCACTGATCACCTTGTTGAACCACGAATGAACACGAACAGCCACGAATAAGTTTCACCGTACTCGTTTCAAGTGGCCATCTGTATAGGGTTTCGGTCCCTGAGTCAAGACTGGTTTTGCTGATTGGTGGCTGGTGATTGGCAAATCTAAAATCCAAAATCTGAAATCTAAAAT
>CAYNGG010000250.1:4789-6146 GCA_964396575.1 uncultured Desulfobacteraceae bacterium
AATCACTCGCCCCGCCGGATTCCGTGTTTGCTCATCTTGTAGCGGAGGACCCGCTCGCTGATCCCAAGGCTCTCGGCGGCCCGGGTCTGGACCCAGTCGGCGCCTTCGAGGGCGGTGAGAATCATCTCCCGCTCCACTGCGTCCAGGCGCCGGGACAGACTGCCGTCACCGCTGGCCTGGTGAAACCTGATCTCCGGCGGCAGGTCCCTTTCCCGAACCACTGATCCCCGGCAGAGGGTGATGGTCCGCTGGATGACGTGCTCAAGCTCCCGGACGTTGCCGGGGAAAGGATAGCGCATCAAGGTGGCCAGGGCGTCGGCATCGAGCCGGACGGGGCGGCCGAGGCTGTATCTCTGGGCGAAAAATTCGGCCAGCTCGGCGATGTCCGCCTTCCGGGTTCGGAGCGGGGGCAGCTCGACATCGAAGACGTGAAGGCGGTGGTAAAGGTCCTCACGGAACGCCCCGCCGGTGATCAGGGTTTTCAAATCCCGGTTGGTGGCCGCCACCACCCGGACCTCCACCGGGATCTCCCGTTCGCCGCCCACTCGAGTGATCCGGTGCTCCTGGAGCGCCCGGAGCAGCTTGGGCTGGAGCGTAAGGGGCAGCTCGCCGATCTCGTCGAGAAAGAGGGTCCCGCCGGCGGCGGCTTCAAAACGGCCCCGCCGGGTCGCCGTAGCCCCGGTAAAAGCCCCTTTTTCATGGCCGAAAAGCTCCGATTCGAAGAGGGTTTCGGGAACGGCCCCGCAGTTGACCGTCACAAACGGGCCTTCCGAAACCGGGCTCAAGAGATGGATGAGCCGGGCGATCAGCTCCTTGCCGGTCCCGGTCTCCCCCCGGACCAGGACCGTGTATGGAGTGGGAGCGATCCGGCGAACCAGCGAAAGGACTCCCCGGATAGCCGGGCTCTCGCCGATGATCCGGATGGGCAGATCGGCCTTCTCCAAGGTTTCGACGGCCTCGTCGGCCTCCTCGGCTACCGTCAGAGCGGCCTCGAGGGCCTCGATTTTCTCCAGCAGGACGGAGAGGTCCACCGGCTTTTCCAGAAAATCGTCCGCGCCAAGCTTCATAACGTCCACCGCTGTATCAACAGTGCCGTAAGCGGTGATCATAACCGCCCGGACGGCGGGGTTTTCAGCTTTCATCTCAGCCAGAACCTGGTCCCCGGTCCGGTCCGGCATCCGGTGGTCCAGGAGCACCAGGTGAAAGGGCTCCCGCCGGAACCGGTCCAAAGCCGTCCGGCCATCTTCGGCGGTGGCCACCGCGTATCCCTGCTTTTTCAGAAAACCGCTGAGAAGATCCCGCTGGATCGCCTCGTCGTCAACCACCAGGATTTTCAATCCATCCATGGCGCTCCTTT
>CAYNGG010000251.1:0-6137 GCA_964396575.1 uncultured Desulfobacteraceae bacterium
TGATTCTCCCTCAATTCCCTTCGAACCCCAAAGCGATCCGCTGGTGGACGTCGGTGATGACCCGGCGGGAGATATCGGCCATGGCCCGGCTCATGGCTTCGGCCAGGGCGAGCGGGGTTCGGTCGGCCATGAGCTGCTCCGATCGGTATTGCCGCTGTATTAAAATCCGCCGACTGACATCCGGCTCGTTTGCGGCCATGAGGCTGAGGCTCACGCCCAGGCGGGCGTAAGCGCCGTCGATCCCGTCGTATTCATAAAATTCCTCGACGGTTCCGTCCAGGATGTGGGTCGCCGGCATGCTCCGGTCGAGGGCGAAGACCGCTTTGAAGCGGTTGGATGCTTCGATGTCCCGGGCCAGGAAATGGGAGACGAGATCGCCGGGCCGGGCCCACCATTTGTGGAAGAGGTAGGCGTCCCGGAGAAAGGCCGCGTCCTGGTAAACCATCTTGTTGGTGTCGTAATAGGGCGAGACCCGGAACCGCTCCACCCGGAGCACGACGGACAGGGGCCGCCGGGTCTGGGCCGGCGGCGGGTCGTATTCCAGGGAGTAGTACCGGATTTTCCGGGGAACGGGCTTGAAGTCGATGCAGCCGGCCAGGCCGACTCCGATGAAGAGTAGTATGAGGGCGATGGCCGCGGCGCGGCCGGCCGGAAAACGCACGGGGTGGGGATGGCTATTTTTCATAAAGCTCCTGATCGGCCCGTCGGCGGGGGACCGGCTCGCCAAAGATAAGCTGAGACGGCTGGTCGGCGATGATCTCCATAAATCGCTGGAGGTTTTCGGATGTTTTTTCGAGGTTCTGGAGGGTGACCAGGAGGTGGCGCTGGACCCCGTTCAGGCGCAGCTCGGCGTGGGAAAGGAGCTCGGTGCCGTCGTCGAAAAAGAGGTCGGCGCTGTCCACGGCCGTCTTCAGGCCGTCGAGGGCCACGCTCAGGTCCCGGCCCCCCTGGGCGATGACGCGGTCGGCCCGGTCGAGGGCGGTGCCGGCCGTATCGGTAAAGGTTTTCACGTCGGAGGCGGCGGATTCCAGGAGGGTCATGATCCGGTCGAGGCGGTCGGCGTCGAGGACCGTCACCAGCCGGTTGAGCAGCTCCCGGAAGTCGGCGGAAACCTGGGGGATGTCGGCGCCGGTCACCGCCTCGTGGATGGTCTCCACGGTTATGGTCAGCTTGTCGGAGATGGCCCGGGCGTCTAAGGCGTTGAGCTGGTGGAGGACCGCGTCGACCCCGTCAAAGAGGAGCTTCAGGTCCGACGGGGTGGTGGCCACCACCGGGTACTCCGGCTCAAAGGAGAGATCCGGCGGGCCAATGTGCTCCCGAGGCCCCTGGCGGTCGAGCTCGATGAACATGATCCCGGTGATCCCCACCGATTTGAGCCGGGCCACCATCCCCTTTTCGGGGTTCAGGCTGGAGTCGATGGTGAAGACCACCTCGATGAGGGTGGCGTCCGGAGCCACCCGGACGCTCTGGACCCGGCCGATGGCCACCCCCCGGTATTTGACCGGCGAATCCCGGTCAAGCCCCTGGACCGACTCGTCAAAGTAGGCGACGTATTTCCGTCCCGTTTCCAGGTAGTTGGACATCCCCAGCCAGATGATCGCCACCGCCGCCAGGGCGATCCCCACGATGACGAACAGGCCCACGGTCAGTTTGGTGCGAGTGGTAGCCATGGCTCAGGCCGCCTCGGCGGTGCGACGGAAGAAGGCCCGGACCCGGGCGTCGTCGCTGTCGTCCCGGAGCCGGCGGGGGTCGCCCTCGGCAATGATGTTCCGGGTGGATTTGTCGAGCATGATGATCCGCTGGGCCACGGCGAAGATGCTGGCCAGCTCGTGAGTGACGATGACCAGGGTGGTGCCGGCGGTCCGGTTGATGGTCAACAGAAGCTCATCGATCTCGGCCGAGGTGACCGGATCGAGGCCGGCGGAAGGCTCATCCAGAAAGACGATCTCCGGGTTGAGGGCCAGGGCCCGGGCCAGGCCGGCCCGCTTTTTCATCCCGCCGGAGATCTCCGAGGGGAGATGGTCGCCGAAGCACTCCAGGCCCACCAGCTTGAGCTTGGCCCCTACGATCCGGTCCACGGCGCCGGGGGAGAGGTCGGCGTGGGCGGTGATGGGCAGGGCCACGTTCTGGGCGACGGTCATGGAGCCGATGAGGGCGCCGCCCTGGAAGAGGACCCCGATCCGCTGGTAGATTCGCCAGCGGGCCGATTCGTCCCCGATGTCGGTCCCGGCGATGGTCACCCGGCCGGCGTGGAGCCGGTCGAGCCCGATGATGTGGCGCATGAGCGTGCTTTTGCCGCAGCCGCTGCCCCCGAGGATGACGAAAATCTCTCCCGGCTGGACGGTGAAGCTCACGTCCTCCAGCACCCGGTGCTCGCCGTATTGAGCGATGAGCTGATGGACTTCGATGATGGGATCGGATGTCACGGCCTTACCCCCAGTAGCTCCGGATGACGGCGAAAACGGAGTCGAAAAGGATGATCAAAAAGATGCTGCTGACCACCGCCGAGGTGGCGGCGGTCCCGACGGCCGATGCGCCGCCCCGGGCCTGGAACCCCCGGAGACAGCCGGTGCAGGTGATCAGAGCGGCGAAGACGGCGCTCTTAACGGTTCCCCAGGCCACCTCGGTGAGGGTCAGGGCCTCGACGGTCTGCTTGATGTAGCTGTTGGTGCTCAGGCCCAGCATGAAAACGCCCACCGTCAGACCGCCGGCCACGGCAAAGAGGTTGGCGAAGAGGGTCAGGAGCGGGACCATCAGGACGGCGGCCAGAAGCCGGGGGATCACCAGAAACCGGGTGGGATCGAACCCCATGGTGTAGAGGGCGTCGATCTCCTCGGAGATCTTCATGGTGCCGATTTCAGCGGCGAAAGCCGACCCGGACCGGCCGGCGACGATGATGGCGGTCATAATCGGCCCGAGCTCGGAAAACATGGCAAAGGCCACCAGGGAGGCCACGTAAATGTCGGCGCCGAACTGCCTGAACTGCATCGAGGACATGAAGGCCATGATCAGCCCCAGAAGAAAGCTGATAAGGGCCACCACCGGCAGGGCATCAACCCCGGTCTTTTCCATGTGGACGAGGGTGTCGTCGGCCCGGAGAGCTTTGGGATGCCGGATGACATAGCCGACGGCCAGGACCACCGACCCCAGAAATGAGACCATGAACCGGAGATTGATCAGCTCCGTCAGAGTGGTTTCGCCGATCCGCAGGACCGTTTCGTAGGAGTGGCGCCGTCGGGGCGGAGCGCAGTGGACGGCCGGCTCGAGGTCGATCCGGTCGAGCGCTTCGGCCACCGTTCCACTGGCCCCCACCGTCTCGAACCGGGCTTCCCCCGGCGGGAGCATCTCTTTTAGCTCGAAGATCAGCAACGCTCCGTAGTCGTCGAGATAGTCAACGTCCCCGAGATCGGCGGTGAGGTGTCGGGGGGCGACCCGGCGGACTCGGGACCGGAGGGTCCGCAGGATCGGCCCGGCGGTGGTCACGTCGAGCCGCCCGATAAACCGGACGGTCATCCCGCCGTCGTCGCGGACCGCCGTCTCGAACCGGGCGCCATTCGATTCCGGCTGACGGGTCATCGGCCGCTCCGGGAAGAGGAACGGGTTTCGGCGAGAAGCCCATGAATCCGGTCGATCAGCTCGCAGGAGTCGATACAGTCGGGAAACTCGTCCCGCTTCCGGTCGCATTCCTTGCACGGGCTTTTGACCAGGTAGCCGATCTCGAAGTCAAAGCGGTATTTGTAAACGGTCATGATATCAACATCAGGGCTGAATTGGGTTGAGCGGCGTGAAAAAAACGCGGCCGCTCCTTGTGTCTCGACGGTCCATGGTTATCATATTCGGATGGTTGCAACAAGGCAAAAGAGAGGGGCGGCGGGGGATCGGCAACCGGGCGCCGCCCGGGAAATCTGTTGACATGATTGATGGACCTACGATTTAATACCGCGATTGCCGAATGGCGCCGCCGCTCCGCCCACAAAAACGGCGATGGCCCGGCGGCGGGGTCGCTCGATGTCTGCCGATGACGAAACAGGAAGGACGCTATGGATTGGGTCAAGGAATGCTCCCGACGGTCATTGTTCTGGATTATCTGTGTGCTGGGTCTGCTCTGCATTCTGACGGATCTGGGCTTCTTATACCTGCTCAAGGTCGGCGCCGTCAAGGTGGTCGATCTTTCGACGCCGTATGCCACGCTTCCGGAGATGCAGACGGTGGTCCGGAAGGTGGCGGTGGCCCTGGACCTCTTGCGGATCTATTTCATACCGGTCTCCGCCGGGGTCTTTGTGGTCTTCGGCCTCCTCCTCTGGCTGATGTTGAGGCTTTCGTTCGCCCGGCTGGCCCGGACCGGCGAGATTGCCCGGCCCCAGTCGAAACCGGAGAAGGCCAAAACGGCTAAGCCGGACCCGGAAGCGGAAAAGGCTCAGCGGATCAAGGAGCGCCGGCTCTTCATTCACATCCTGGCCGCGCTCCAGCGGGATGGACGGCTGATGGATTTTCTGGCCGAGGACCTGGACGAGTACGAGGACGACCAGATCGGCGCGGCGGTCCGGTCCATCCATGAAAACTGCAACGGGGCTCTGGAGAAATACATCCAGACCGGGCCGGTGGTGGAGGCGGCCGAGGAGACCGAGCTGACGGTTCCTCCGGACTTCGACCCCGCCGCCATTAAGCTCACCGGCAATGTCACCGGCGAGCCCCCCTTTACCGGCATTGTGCGGCACCGGGGTTGGCGGGCCAAGCGGCTCGAGATGCCCACCCTGTCAGCCACCCGGGACCCGGACATCATCGCCCCGGCCGAAGTGGAGATCCCCTGACCGCCCCGGGATCGGCGATTCGATGCGGGCTTGAGCGTCGCTTGGCGACTGAACCGAACCTTTTGACGGAGCGAGGTACAACGTGACGGAACCAGTCTATGTCGTCGGCATCGACCTGGGAACGACCAACAGCGTCGTGGCCTATACCGAGACAACGCTGGAAAAGGGAAAGCAGCCCGAGATCCGGGTTTTCGAGATCCCTCAACTTGTGGACGCGGGGGTGGTGGAAGGCCGATCGGTCCTGCCCTCGTTTGTTCTCCTGCCGGGGCCCCATGACGTGCCCGAAGGGTCCCTGGCTCTGCCCTGGAAAGCGGAAACCGAGCTGGCCGTCGGGGAGATGGCCCGGGAGCGGGGGGCGGAGATCCCCCACCGGCTCATTGCCTCGGCCAAATCCTGGCTCTGCCACACCTTAGTGGACCGGAACAAGCCGATCCTTCCCTGGGGCGCCCCCGAGGAGGTCACCCAGCGGTCCCCGGTGGAGGCGGCCTCCCTGATTCTTACCCACATCCGGAACGCCTGGGACCATGCCATGGCCCGTGAGGACGAGTCCCTCGCCCTGGACCGCCAGGACGTCCTCCTGACGGTTCCGGCGTCTTTTGACGCCGTGGCAAGGGACCTCACCGTCAAAGCCGCCGGGATGGCCGGGCTCGAGAACATCACTTTGCTCGAAGAGCCCCAGGCCGCCTTTTACGCCTGGATTCAGTCCAAGGGCGAGGACTGGCGGGACCATGTTCACAAGGGCGATCTGGTGATGGTTTGTGACGTGGGCGGCGGGACCTCGGACTTCAGCCTCATCAGCGTCTCGGAGTCGGACGGCGAGCTGGTCCTGGAACGGATCGCGGTGGGTGACCACCTTCTGGTGGGCGGGGATAACATGGACCTGGCCCTGGCCCACGCCGTCTCCCGGAAGATGAGCTCAGGCAAGAAGCTCGACGCCTGGCAGATGCGCGGCCTCTGGCACGCCTGCCGGAAGGCCAAGGAGAAGCTCCTCTCGGACCCGACGGCGACCGAATACCCGGTGACTATCCTCGGCCGGGGGAGCAGCCTCATCGGCGGCACCCGGAAGCAGACCGTCACCCGGAAAGAGCTCGAGGAGGTCATCGTCAACGGCTTCTTTCCTCCGTGCGGCCGGGATCAGGCTCCGGGAGCCCCTCAGCGGGCCGGCATCCGCGAGGTGGGGCTCACCTACGAGGCCGACCCGGCCATTACTCACCACCTGGCCCACTTCCTGAGCCGCCAGGAGAAGGTGGGGGACGAGCTTCCCACCGCGCTCCTCTTCAACGGCGGGGGCATGAAGGCCCAATCGGTCCGGAAACAGGTCCGGGA
>CAYNGG010000252.1:0-6127 GCA_964396575.1 uncultured Desulfobacteraceae bacterium
AACCGGATTATATCACATCGCCCCCGGCAACTCGTGAAAAATCTTCAGGAGGATCGGCACGGCCACGAATGAGCCCACCATGCTGCCCAGGTTGGTGAAGAGGACCACCAGGAGGATGCGGGTGACCTTGTTTCGCCAGAATCCCCGGACGGAGAGGATGTCGTCGGTGATGGACTCGAAATCCCGGACCTTGGGCTTTCGGGAAACGGCCTCCACCAGGCCGGAGACCCATCCGGCGGCGATCATGGGGTTTAGGGAGGTCAGAGGAGCGGCAAGTACCGAGGACAGGATGGTCAGGGGGTGCCCCAGGGCGACCACGGCGCCGATCCCGGCCATGATCCCGTTGGCGGCTATCCACCATAAAAGCATTTCCGCTCCGGCATCCTTTCCGCCGTAAAAAAAACCGCCTACAAAAAGGCTCAGGATGAGGATCGGAATCACCCACTTGGCCACTTGCCCCAACCGGCCCGGCGGGGGCAGGGTCTCCAGCGGGGCGAGATCGATCTCCGACTCCCAGTTGGCCAGGATGCCCGGGACATGGCCCGCCCCCACCACGGCCACGATCTTCTTTCCCGGCGCCGTTTTGATCCGGTGGGCGAGGTACCGGTCCCGCTCGTCGATGAGAATCCGCTTGAGCGACGGAAAGCTCTTCCCCACGTCGGCCAGGAGCATCTGGAGGATGTCCTCCTGCTTCATCCGCTCGATCTCCGACTCGTCGATCTCGTCCAGGCCGCCCACCACCGCCAGGATCATCTGGAAGAGAACTCTGAGGCGGTCCCAGAGCCCCAGGGACCGCCAGGTCCGGAGGAGGGTCACCCGGATGTCCCGGTCGGCCAGATGGACCTCGGCCCCGATTTCGTCGGCGGCTTCGATGGCCCGGATCATCTCCTCGCCCGGCCGGACATCCAGCTTTTGGGCGATCCGACGCTGAAACGCGGCCAGGAGCAGGTTCGACAGGAGGAGAAAGGATTTCTTCTCCTTGACCACCTTGATGATATCCATGTTCCGCCATTGATCCTTCTGGCGGATGGAGCCGTATCGGGATTCGCAGAGCTCAACGCAGACCGTATCAGGCTGCTCGGTCTCGATGGCCGATCCCACCTCCCGGGCGCTCTCTTTTGAGACATGGGCCGTTCCCACCAGAACAATCTCCCGGTCTCCGTCGATGATCCGTTTCCAATCGTTGACTTCCGTTGTTGTCATAGGGCAGAATATCCTTTTTTCAGTTCGTCCGAGGCTCATCTTTATAAGACACTGGCCCCGCCGACGCAAGCGCAAAGGAGGACTTCTTGAACATGACCGACGATTTGGCGCCCGACGCCACCCAATACCGGATCACCGAGCCCCCGTTCTATGTCGAAACCGGCGAGGAGATCCGGCTTTTTGAATCCGCCGGCCGGGCCCAACTGCCGGTGATGCTCAAAGGCCCCACCGGCTGCGGGAAAACCCGGTTCGTGGCCTTCATGGCCCATCGGCTGAACCGCCCCCTGGTCACGGTGGCCTGCCACGAGGACCTCTTCGCCTCGGACCTGATCGGCCGGTATCTGCTCCACGGTGACGAAACGGTCTGGAGCGACGGGCCTCTCACCCAGGCGGTGAGAATGGGCGCGGTCTGCTACCTCGACGAGATCGTCGAGGCCCGGAAGGACACCACCGTGGTGATCCACCCCCTCACCGACGACCGCCGGATGCTGGCCATCGACCGGACCGGCGAGGTGCTCCGGGCCCATCCGGACTTTCTCCTGGTGATCTCCTACAATCCCGGCTACCAGTCGGTCATGAAGGACCTCAAGCCGAGCACCCGCCAGCGGTTCGTGGCCATCGACTTCGACTACCCCGACCCGGCGGCCGAGGCCCGGATCGTCAGCCACGAGGGCGGAGTCCCGGAATCCACCGCCCGCCAACTGGTCACCCTGGCCGACCGAATCCGAAACATCCGGGAGCACGGTCTCACCGAGGGGGCGAGCACCCGGCTGCTCATCCACGCGGCCCGGATGATCGCCGACGGCATCTCCGAGGACGCGGCCTGCCGCAACGCCGTCTGTCTGCCGTTGACCGATGATCCGCGCCTCATCGAGACGCTGACCGACCTCGTCGACGACGTGTTTTAGCACCGATCTTGCCGTCATCCCCATCTCAAACCGACCCCCTGGAAACCCTGGCGGTCGCCGATCCCGATCTCGCCGACCGGGTGAATGCCCTCCTTGCCGACAAGCCGACTTCCGTCGCCGACCGGGGGATGATCGTCGAGGAGACCCTGGCCGCCCTCGGCCAGGAAATCACCTTTGGCCGGTCCGTGGCCGAAGGGCTGGCCCGGCTCGTGGGAGAGGTGAGCCAACACCGGATCGACCGTTACCGCCGTCGCGTCCGGGAGGCCGGCGCCACGGGCCCCACCCTGGGGACCCTGATGGCCACCCATCTCGTGCCGGTCCTGCGGTCTCCCGAGCCGGGCCTTTTCGACCGGTTCACGGCGGCCGTCCAAAGCATCCGGGCCAAGGGAGATTACGGGCTCAAACCGTTGCTGAAAGGGCTCGACGCCCTTCTCCACGCCGGGGAGGGGTCGGAGGCGGCCGCCTATCTCGAGCTGATCGAAGTCGCCTACCGCCTGGATCTGACCTATCGGGAGAGCACCAATCTCGCCTATGACCTGCCCAGGGCGATCCTCAGACTTCCCGCCGACCGGCGGTTGTATCAGACGGACGAGCTGCGCCGGGCCATGGCGGTCGATTTGACCGCCGGCCGGGCCATGATGGAAGGGCTCGAACGGGGGTTGACGATCCTTTCGGCGGATGGGTTGATTCGGTTTGTGTCCGACGGCCTCGACCGCTACCGGCGGCTGCCTCGCCTGGGGGCCCGGTTTCTTTCCCTGGACGCCCAGATCGGACGGGATGCCCTGGCATCACTTCAGGTCACCGTTCCTCTGTCTCAGGTTCGACAGGCGCTCGACCGCTACCTCCGGGCTCGGACCGGGATGCCGCTGGGCGTCCGGCCGCTGTCAGAAATGGCCGGCCCCGGGGACGAAGCTGATAACGGGATAAGCGTCCGGTCCGACGGGCGCTGGATTTATCTGCCCGAGGAGATCGACCGATACGGCAGCCAGGCGGAGAACCGGGATCTGTTCCGGGGACTGGCCAAGCTTGAATCAGCCCTTTACGAGCTGGGCACCTATGATTTCGACCTGGATCGGGCCGCGGCTCGGCCCGACATCGACCTCCCAGTGACGCCGGCGGACGAAAACGGGGCACGGTCGGACCTGGCCCGGTTTTGGGCTCGATTCCGGAATCCCCGACTGGCGCGGGACCTGTTTACTATTTTCGAGCACGGCCGGCTCCGATACCTGCTGGGGCGGGAATATCCGGGGATTCTCCGCCGGACCGACCCGCTGCTCCGGGCCGAGGTGGATCGGCTCCGGACCGCCGGCCTCGCCGACCATCCGCTCTTTGCCCTCTATCTCCGGATCGCCCTGGACCTTCCGACCTCATCCAGTGCCGTTTCCACCGGGCCGAAAAAAGCCCTTTTAGATGCGGCCGGCCGACGGTTTGCCGACGCCATCCCGGCCGATCCCCGGGTCGAGACCTCCGCCGGACTGGTCCGCGGGGTTTATGCGATGGCGGCCAAAGCCATCTCAATCGAGGCCGCGGACTATCCCCCCCTCACTTTGCCCTTCGGGCGTCGGATCGCCCCGGAACGCTTTTTCGAACAACACCGGCGGGCCGAGGAGATGGCGGCGGGCGTTAAAATCACGCTTGAAAAACACGGCATAAGCGTTTACAAATCGGATGTTCGGCGATGTCTCACCCGGACCGGGGGCAGCTTGTCACCGGCGGATCTCCAGGAGATCGCCTTTTTTCCGGAGCCGGCCGAGGGAGACGATACGCCGGCCGACCCGTCCGTCCGGCCCGACTTGTCGGCCATCGACCTGTCGGCTCTTATGGACGCCGAGGGGATCGACCTGGTGCCGGCCGCTGAACCGACGACCGGGCCGGTCTTCTGGCACCGGGAATGGGATTGCGAGCTGGGGGATTACCTGGCCGACCACGTCCGGGTGGCCGAGCGGCGGCCCGGCGGAGCCGGCGGGGTTGATTTTTACGATGCGATCCTCGCCGGCCGGGCGGGGCTGGTCCGCCGAATCCGTCGGGCCTTCGAGATGCTCAAGCCCGAGGGATTGACTCGTCTGCGGCGATGGCGGGAGGGCGATGAGCTGGATTACCGGGCCATGATCGACTTTGCCGTGGACCGCCGATCCGGCCGGACGCCGTCGGAGCGGATCTATATCAAGCGGCTGAAGGCCGAGCGTGACGTGGCGGTCCTGCTTCTGGTGGATCTCTCCCGCTCCACCGCCAACCCGGCCGCCGGGTCCGAGGAACGGATCCTCGATATTGAAAAAACAGCCATTGTGCTCTTTTGCGAGGCCCTCGGCGCCGTGGGGGACAGCTTTTCGGTGGCCGGCTTTTCCGGGAGCGGTCGTTTGGGGGTCGATTATTATCGAATCAAAGATTTCGACGAAGCCGTTGACGACGCGGTGAAGGGTCGGATCGGGGCCATGGCGCCCCGGCGGAGCACCCGGATGGGCGCGGCGCTCCGCCACGCCGCCGCTAATCTGGATGCGGTGCCGGCCCGGGTCAAGCTGATGCTCCTGATTAGCGACGGCTTTCCCAATGATTTGGATTACAAGCGGCGCTACGCCGTCGAGGACACCCGCCGGGCCATCCTGGAGGCGTCGGCCCGACGGATTCACACCCGGGCCATCACCGTCAACCTCGCCCGGGCGGGCGAGCTGGACGACCTCTACGGTCCGCTACGGCACAATGTCATCTCGGACGTCCGGGAGCTGCCGGACCGGCTGTTGGGCATTTACCGGGCCCTCACGCGATAGACGGGGCCAAGAAAGGGCAACCATGCTGATCCACGACGACATTTACGCCTGGGAAGGCTGGGGCGGCAAGCTCAAGCTCGCCAGCGGCTCCTGCCGGCTTCGGATTTTCGATCTGAAACGGGGCAGCCGGGGCGGCCTGGCCCATCTGAGGCCGATCATCGCCATTGTTTCGGATATCCCGGAGAGCCGGATGTCGGTGAAAAGCTGCACCAGCCACATCGCCACCAACGTCGTCCAGGACTTCCAGATCGACCCCGACCGGATGGTCTGGGTGGAATATTACCCCGGCCGGACCTACGGCCCCGACGGCGACCGGATCATCCCGGACAAGTACGAACGGGTTGACTTTGTCTGGCACGACGGCAAGGCCATCCAGCCGAAATGGCGCACTCTGAAGCCGGATATGGAAGCGATCGTCTCCGAGCTTATCGCTGAAACCGACTCGACCGATGGACAACCCGATTGATTCCCAATCAGCCCAATCACTCACCAGAAAGGAAGGTTATGCCTACTCGAATCATCCGGCTCACCGCCCTCATTTTCATCTGCATGGCACTGGCGGCGCCGATCCCGGCTGAAGAAACCGACGACTCATCATTGCCAACGGACAAAACGGCCCTTGAGGAGTTTATCAAGGAGGTTATCCGGGAGAACCCGGAGCTTATCTACGAAACGGTCAACACCTATATTCAGGATCAGAAGCGACGGCAGCGGGATAATGCCCTCGAAGAGGCCCTGGAAAACCGGGTGGAGATGCCGAAGGTCCACCCTTACAACCCCGTGGCCGGACCGGCTGATGCCCCCATCACCCTCATCGAGTACACCGATTTTCAGTGTCCTTACTGTGCCCGGGGCTCCCAGACCGTGGACCTGCTCATGGAGCGATATGACGGCAAAATTCGGCGGGTCTTTAAAAACAATCCCCTCCGGATGCACGACGCGGCCCTGTCGGCGGCCAAGGCCGCGCTGGCCGCCGGGGTTCAGGGGAAGTTCTGGGAATACCACGATTGGCTGTTTGAAATTTCCCCCAAAATCGACGAGGGCGTGATCGTGGAGGCCGCCGAGGTGTTGGGCCTAAACATGGCCCGGTTCGAGGCGGACCGCAAATCCGAGGTCATTGCCGAACAGGTGGCCGCCGATCAGGCCGAGGCCGAGAAGCTCGGGCTCACCGGAACCCCCTCGTTTATCGTCAACGGAGCGGTGGTCCGCGGGGCCCGTCCGCCCGAATTCTTCTCCCGCCTCATCCAGCAA
>CAYNGG010000253.1:0-2633 GCA_964396575.1 uncultured Desulfobacteraceae bacterium
GGGGGAGATTTAGCCCGAATGAGGATTGTAGGACAATAGGGACAAACCTGTGTGAATTGTCTTGAAAACGACCCTGATTTTGATTAAGCTTTCACGAACAACGGACTTTTGGCGAAAAGTTCTGGGAATACAAGGCCGGTCCGTTGCTTGGAACGGATCGGGACCTGGTCTGAACGACGGGAAAAGGTATGAATGTCATTACTCATCGGGGGGTTCTGGACAGGGGCCTCAGCTTCATCCAGAACCCCTTTTCCCGGCGCGAGTTGGCGGTCAAGGCGCGGGAGGTGCTGGATGGGATGGGGAATATGCAGAAAGGCAGGTGCATGGAAAAGATGCGATTGAGACGGCTCCATACAAGGCAATATAAAAACCTCCGTCTTGAACAGGGCCTTGAGCTGGCTGACCTGAATGTGCTGATCGGTCCCAATGGAGCGGGGAAAAGCAATTTTATCAATGTCTTAGAATTCCTCAAAAACAGCATTAAGCCGACCAGTGACTTGAGCAACGATGCCGGTCCATTCGGAAATGCCGTGGCCCTTCTCGGTGGATCAAGGTTACTCGACCATTCGGTTTCCTACCCGGGCCACGTTGAGCTCGCTTATGATTTTTCCCCGGCTGATCCAATTCCAAACGGTGTAGAGCTTAATTTCAAGCTTTACATGGCGGCCAAAGACGCCGAGGTCAGCATTGCCGATGAGGCATTGTTCAGCCGCTCCCCTTTAAAAAAAGATCCTTTTTACCATTACCAGCTTCACAATAGAGCGGCGGGGGCAGGCGTTGTTTCCATCTTTGATGACGATTCCGAAAGCTCCTCACATTTCGAGCCGGTAAAAAACGTCCCGACCCATTCACTGGGGCTGACGGTGATCCAGGATCTAATGGAAAAAAGCCAGAGTCCGCCTCAACGGACGCCCGTCTATAAGGTCCGGAAGCGCATCCTTGAATACGTCAACCGATGGCATTTCTATAAGGCCAATTACATGAGCCTCGATACGATCAAAGCCGCCGAGCCCAAGATTGGCTCAAGGGATATCTACCTCGCGCCGTCGGGCGCCAACCTGGCCATTGTCATCGAGAATCTCATCCAGCGGGATATCAATTTCGAGGATGAGCTGAACCTTGCCATGCGATCCATCCTGCCGCGCACCAGACGGCTCCGGCCGGTTCGAACCGGACTGATGACCGTGAGCCTGGAATGGCATCTCGAAGATGGGAATGACTGCTTGTATTTGAACGAAATGTCCGATGGAACCATTCGGATGTTGTGCTGGGCATCCGTCCTGCTTTCTCCCGAGCCGCCATCCCTTATCGTGATTGACGAGCCCGAGCTGGGTATTCACCCGGCCTGGCTTCCCATCCTTGCCGAATGGATCAAGAGGGCTTCAAAGCGGACCCAGCTTATCGTAACCACCCATAGTCCCGATCTCCTGGACGGCTTTACGGACTGCCTTGACAGTGTTTTCCGGTGTCTGCCCGAAGCCAACGGGACCCATTTTTCAATCGAGAGGTTATCTCAGGATAAGGTAGAAGAAATGCTCGATGAAGGGTGGAAGCTGGGTGATTTGTACCGCGTCGGTGATCCCGGCATTGGGGGTTGGCCGTGGTAGTCTGGCTGTTTGCGGGGGGCGGTGAAGCCGAAGTCCGGGGATTGGTGCCGTTTTTTCAAAAGCATTTTGAAAGCTGCACATTTCGTCGAATGACCCCCGCCATCCGGAAGCCCGGACCGCGGCCGGGCCTGCGTTCAAGGGGATATGGCCGAACGGGAAAAAGCCTGGTCTCCGAGATCAAGGAACGCCTTCCGGTGGCGCTGTCAAAAGGCGAGTCATGCGATGCCATCCTGGTGATGGATGACCTTGACTGTCGGGATTACGAGAAGGAAAAAGCCCGTTTTACGGAAGCCATTGCCGCCGCCGTTAATTGCGAGGCGGTTGATGTCCACGTGGGATTTGCCGCGCCCGAGCTCGAGTCCTGGATAATCGCGGATTGGGATCATTCCGTGGCCCGCCATCCCGACTTTCGGATGCGACACGAAAGAATGCGGTATTGGCTGAGCAGGGTTAAGAACGTTTCCTTCCGGGAACCGGAGTCTTACGGGGTATATGATCCGGATCGGGATTGCTGTGACAACAAGCTCTCCGATGCGATCATCGAATCGAGCACGGAAGACGAATCTGACCGAATGTATCGCCGTTATTCCAAGGCGATTCACACGCCCGCATTGCTTCAGGAGATCCATCCAACCCTTGTCAGGCAAAGATGCCCGATATTCGGGCAGCTCATCCGTTTTTTAGAAGCGAGGTAACCGGTGAACCCTAATTTTCCCCCCATTCCACGCGATTTTGATTTCGGACCGATGGTGGTCATCGTCCGCGAGGCAACCCCGGCGCCGGATTGGCCGGTGGTCGATGTCAGCGACAATGTCGTCGAGCTGGTCGGGTATGACCGCGCCGACCTGATGGGCGGCGCGATCGCCTATGCGAAGGTGGTTGACAAAGCCGACCGGTCCCGGGTGTTGGCGACCATCGGGATGGCGGCCGAAGCCGGAGCCGACACGGTCGAGCACGAGGACTATCGCCTGGTCCGGCCCGACGGGTCCACCGCCTGGGTCAGTGATACCACTCGCCTGATTCGCG
>CAYNGG010000253.1:2733-6089 GCA_964396575.1 uncultured Desulfobacteraceae bacterium
CACCGGCCTGGGCGCCACCCACGACATGCCCCCATGGACTCATATTGCCGGGGAAATCCGCGCGGACGCCGAAGTTTTCGACATCGAGAGCCTCGACCGCCGGATTGCCGGGATGTGGGAGGGGGTCAGGGGGGGAGCGGATGAATAGAATCTGGCGGGATCTCCAGGCGGACGGTCCGGCTCGGGTCGGGGGTAAAGTCCATTTCCATCAGCTCCCGGCGGGTGATGTGTCCGGTCAGGACCTGGCCGTCGGCCTCGACCGACAGCTCGGCGTAAGGACCCCGGTCCACCGTCTCCACCACCCGGCCGATTACCGTATTTCTTATCTCCTGAGCATTTCCGGGGAGAATCCGGATGTCCTCGGGCCGGATGGCGACCCAGCCCTCATCCGCCGGTGGGGTTGCGGTCATCGACAGGGCCATGGAGCCAATGGAGGCCCGGCCGGCTTGGAAGGTCGCCGGGAGCAGGTTTTTGATCCCCACGAACCGGGCCACGAAGGCGGTTTCCGGGTGACGGAAGACTTCAGCCACCGGCCCGGTTTGCTGAATCCGGCCGTCCCGGATCACCGCTGCCCTCTGACCAAGGTAGAGGGCTTCGGAAAAATCGTGGGTGACCATCAGGAAGGTCGTGCCGGTTTCCCGGTGCAGGGTTTTCAGGAGCCGCTGGATGTCGTCGCGAAATCCCGGGTCAAGGGCCGAAAGGGGCTCGTCCAGGAGCAAAACGTCCGGCTTGACGGCCAAAGCCCGGACGAGGGCGACGCGCTGGCATTCTCCACCGCTGAGCACGGTCACCGGCCGGTCCCGGAGGTGAGTGATGCCGACGTCGGTCATGAGGTCGGCGGCCCGATCCAAGGCCTCACGCTGGCCATCCCGGAGATAGCGGACCCCGTAAGCGATGTTTTCGAAGACGCTCAAGTGAGGGAACAGAGCGTAATCCTGATAGACAATGCCCACGCCCCGGCGCTCCGGGGGCAGGCCGGTGACATCCCGCCCGGCAATGGAGATCCGGCCGGCGGTGATCGGAATGAGCCCGGCCACCGCCTCCAGAAGGAGCGTCTTGCCAGCGCCGGTGGGTCCCAGGATCAAAAAGAAGTCTCCCGGCGCCACCGATAAGGAGACATCCCGGATCGAAAAGCCGTCCAGGTCGATCCGGAGCCCCGAGATCTCGACCATCCCCCCGGCCGGCAAAGTCATCGGGAGGACCGCCCCCCGGGCACGGCCGAGATGATCCGCAGAACAATAAAGAGCAGCAGGCAGACGATGATCAGAAGGACCGCCACCGGCTGGGAGTATTTCAGGCCATAAGCGGTGAACCGCTCGTAGATCAGGACCGGCGCCACGCTGGGGTGGTAGGCGACAATGACGATGGCGCCGAACTCGGAGATGGCTCGGGCTGAGCAGAGGATGATTCCCACCAGCATCGACCGCCAGGCCAGGGGGCAGGTGATCCGGAAAAAGGTCCGGAGCATCGAGGCCCCGAGGCTCCGGGAGACGTTCTCCAGCCGGACCGGGACCGCCTCGATCCCCGCCTTGACGGCGTTGATGTAAAACGGCAGCCCCACGAAGGCCATCACCACGATGATCCCGGTCACCGTCCCCATCACCCGGACCCCTAGCGCCTGGATCACCCGGCCGAGCCAGTGATTTCGGCCGACGATCCCGAGGATGGCGATCCCGATGACCGGATGGGGGATCATGATGGGCAGGTCCACCACGCTCTCCACGATCCGCTTGCCGGGAAACTCCCGCCGGGCCAGCAGGTAGGCAAATGGCGTCCCGATGAGAAAGGCGATGGCCGCCGCCCACCCGGCGGCATAAACCGACAGCCAGACGGCCTTCTGGACCTCCCGGTCAGCGGCGGCCTCGGCCAGGGATGACGGCGAGGTCCCCAGAAACATCTGAGCCAGGGGCAAGAGAATGAACCCGGACACGGCCACGCATGAAATCACCGAAGCCCAGAGGAGGGGACCCCCGCCGCGCCCAAAGCCGGCGGGGTTGAAAACCGACCCCATGGCCCTACTGCTTAACCTCGACCCAGTTCTTCAGCGCATCGGGCAGGGCCTTCATCATCTTTTGGGTGGGAACCCGAGCCGGGATAAAGGGCGGCTGGCCCATGGATTCGAGGACCTTCAGGCCGCCCTCGGGGTCCAGGAGGTAGTCGAGAAAGGCCACGGCCGCATCCCGGTTGGGGGCGTCCTTGATCAGGGTGACGCCATAGGTGCAGGATTTGCCGGTCCGGTTCATCCAGGTGCCCGGCTTCTTCCCGGTGACCTTGACCTCGGCCTGGGCGTAAATATCGTCATGGCGATAGTCTCCGAGATTAATCTCCGAGGGCAGCTTGATGTACTTGAGCTCATGCTGAACCGCCACCGAGAGATACTCCCAGGCGTAGTCCATGTTGCCCGTCTTGAGGAGTGAGACCAGCTCCACCGACTTGGGCCGGACGTTTTCCTCGGGCCGGTTGGCGATGAGCCGGTCGTAGAGGCCCGGCTTGTCGTAGTGCTTTTCGGCCAATTGGAGGACCATCAGGCTCCGGTAGCCGCAGGGGTCGAGGTTCGGGTCGGAATGGCCCCAGACCACGCCCTCCCTGGCCAGGATCTCGTACCAGTTGTCGGCGGAGATCTCGTCGGCGTACCGGCTGTTGTCGGTGTAGCACAGCACGAGCTGGTTGGTGGCGAACCGGACGTTCCAATCGGCGTATTCCGGAATCAGGGTCTTGTCGATGACGGCGTAGTCGGCCGAGGCCATAATGTCAGCCGGCTTGCCCACCTCCGAGATCATCCGGGCCATCTTGGTGCTGCCGCCTCCCTCCCGCAGGATATCTACCTTTGGGTTCGCCGCCTCAAAGGCCTTTTCCATTTCCGCGAACGGCACCGTCAGGCTCCCGGCGTGAAAGATAATCACGTCGCCGGACAGCTCCGCCGAGGTCGCCGGCGTGCCGCTCAGGACCAGTGCCAGACAGACGAGAATGATCCAACCGATTCGCTTTGTCATAAATTCCCCCTTTTCAGATGATTCGTCTTGGGCCGGGCGGCCCCGCGGCCACCCGGCGGGCCAGCGATAGACATAACTTGAATGGAGCACCTATCATTATGCACCATATTAAGTCAATTAGATTTTGATCGATAAATTATAATAACTAAAAATGACTCATATCGACCATAAAAGCCTGTATCGCGTCCGCTGTTCATCATCGAAATTCGAAAACCGTAGAGATTTAGAAAGCCCTCGGTCCGCCTCTTTCCGACTTTTCAATTTGCATCAACAGCCCGTTCGGTTTATCATGTTAAAAAATAGAATTGAGGAGGTCACCCATGGCGACAACGGACCAGGAACGCTCCCATTCGGATGAAATCA
>CAYNGG010000254.1:0-6080 GCA_964396575.1 uncultured Desulfobacteraceae bacterium
CCATGGCTGTTACTATCATGTGCCAACAGTATTATAGACCTCCGAGGTCTCCAAACGAAGCGAAGGAAAGGACAACTGATGAAAATGGCTAAACGTGCTCTCAGGACTCGGATGTTGACGGGAGGCGCCCTCCTGGTCATCCTGCCGGTGGTGGTGATAGGCGGTTTTTCAATCAATCAGGCATCCGTCGCCGTGGAAAGCATCGCCCGGGACCGAATCCTTATGGCGGCGGTTCAGTATTCGGAAATGGTGGAGCTTTTGTTTGACGAGGAGATGAAGCTGGTGTCCGAGCTGTCCGTCGGCAACGCCACCATTGCCGGTGCCGGCGCTTATCTGGAAAAAGGCGCGGACGGCGCGGCTTTCGAGATTGGCGAGCTGAATCGGAAGCTGGCCAATACGGTCCGGAAAATCGGCACTTACTACGAGTCCATCGTGGTGATCGGCATGGATGGTAAGATCGTCGCCGATGGGCTGGGGGGAAAGCTTATCGGGATGGACATCTCCGACCGGGGGTACTTCAAGCAGGCCGCCGCCGGGGAGACGGTGATCTCCGATCCGGTCCGGTCCCGGAACAGTGAGAAGGTGATTACGCCCATCGCGGCGCCCATCGAAAGCCCGAGTGGCGAGATCGTCGGGGTCGTGGCGGCCATCCTCCGGATCGACTTTTTAACGGATCGGATTACCTCGAAAAAGATCGGGGAGACCGGCTATCCCTACCTCGTGGATGAAAACGGCTTGGTTTTGGCCCATCCGGATGATAGCCAGATTCTCCATCAGAATATCAGCGAGCTGCCGGGTATGGCCGATCACTTTCAGGCCATTATGGCATCGGATTCCGGGGTCGGAGACTACCGATATCAGGGGGTTGAGAAGGTGGGCAGCTTTTCGAGAATCCGGAACACCGGCTGGATCCTGGTGGCGGCCCAGAACCGGGCGGAGTTTACCGCCGTCTCCAGGGAGATGCAAAGGGTGATCCTCCTGGTGGGCGGAGCGCTGTTGCTCCTTTCCCTGGTGGCCACGTTCCTGTTTGCCCGGTCCATCATTCGCCCCATCCGGCAAGTGGTGACCCTCGTGGATTCCGGGTCCGATGATGTGGTGGTCGCCGCGGAACAGTTGTCGGCTGCCGGCCGGTCCCTGGCGGAGGGGACCAGCGAGCAGGCCGCCTCACTGGAGGAGAGCGCATCCAGCCTGGAGGAGATTTCAGCCATGATCGGGAAGAGTGCGTCCCGGGCCGGAAGCGCGGAAACTCTGGCGAACGAAACAGCGCCGCTCATCAAAGACGCCGGCGACGCCATGGACCAATTGACCGCCGAGATGACCGAAACAGTCCAGACCAGCGAGAAGACCCGGCAGGTGATCTCGACCATTGAAGAGATCTCCTTCCAGACGAATCTGCTGGCCCTTAACGCGGCCATCGAGGCGGCCCGGGTCGGAGAGGTCGGTGCCGGGTTCGCGGTAGTGGCGGACGAAGTGCGGAATCTCGCTTTGCGGGCCGCCGAGGCGGCAAAGCACAGCGCGGAGATGATCGAAGGGACGGTGGCCCGGATTCAGAACGGGGCCAACCTGGTCGAGCAGGCGGATAGGGCGTTTCGGTCCATGGCCGAGAGATCGGAAAAAATCCTGCAATCGGTGACGGAGATCAGCGCTGCCTTGGACGAGCAGAACCGGGGCATCCAGCAGGTCAACGAGGCCGTCGCCGACATGGACCAGGTGGTTCAGCGGAACGCCTCCACCTCCGAAGAGTCGGCATCCTCAGCCGAAATGCTGAACGCTCAGGCCCAGAACATGAAAGCCGGGGTGGGGCGGCTGGTCTCGCTGATCAACGGTGCGGGGAAGGAAAATCGGCAACCCGACGCCGGCGGGGATAACACCGCCGGCAAGGGCGTCCGCCGGTTGGCTTTGTCGGCGCCTGATGCCGACGAGACCTCACGCGGCGACTTCCGATTGGGTCCGCTATCGGTAGGTAATCGGCGTCAAGCCGGTCGGGTCATCAGAGCTCCGGGTGGGGTTCGGGGGGGATGAATTCCAGTCCCAGCCGGATTCCGCCCTTGGCACGACGGTCCACCCAGACCAGGCGGGCCCGCTTCTGGTAAACCCGGCCGTCAAGAGTGAACCGCATCTCGAAGGGTAAGTCATCATCCAGCTCGAAGCCGATGCCGCCTTCGGACAGATCCACTCCCCGGGCCCGGACGATGTCGAAGTCGCCGATCAGCTCGATCTGAGTCCGGATCAGCATCCGCTGGTCCTGGCGAGCCCGGCCGTCCGGGCCGATGGCGCCCCATCGGTTGTAATCGGCGACGGTTTTCATGAGCCGGTCGCACTCCGCCTGGAGGGCGTCCCGCTCGGCGGTCAGGCGCTCGATGGTCTTTTTAGCGGCTTCGTCCATGGCATTCTCCCTCCGTTATTCGGGTTGCGGGGGTGTCATCCGGCTATCGCCCGGCGGAAATCGGCGATGAGGTCCTCGGTCGCTTCGAGCCCCACCGACAGCCGGATCAGCTCGTCATCAATCCCCACCGCCGCCCGGTCGGCCGCGGACATTCCGGAATGGGAGGTGGTGGCCGGGCGGGTGATGAGCGTCTCCACTCCGCCCAGGCTCGGGGCGCTGATGGGCAGAGTCGTGTTCCGGATGAACCGGTCGGCCCGATCGACATCGCCCCGGAGCCGGAAGGAGAGCATCCCGCCGAAGCCCGCCAAAAGCGACGCCGCCCGGGCTCCGCTCGGATGCCCCGGCAGCCCCGGATAGTGGACCGCCGCCACCTCGGAATGATCGGCCAGAAACCGGGCGATGGCCAGAGCACTGTCATTTTGATGCCGGACCCGCACGGCCAGGGTTTTCAATCCCCGGTGGAGCAGAAAGCAGGCATGAGGGTCGAGGGTGCCGCCGAAGTGGTTGAGGGTCCGGGTGATCCGGGCCACCATTTCAGCCGTCCCGATCACCGCCCCGGCCACGATGTCGGAATGGCCGTTCAAGTATTTGGTGGCGCTGTGGACGGACAAGTCGAAGCCGTGCTCGACCGGCCGGAAGTTGACCGGCGTGGCAAAGGTGTTGTCAATGACCGAGACCAGCCCCTGCTCCCGGCAGAAGGCGGCGATGCCCGGGAGATCGGCCATATCGAGCAGCGGGTTGGTCAGGGTCTCGACGTAAACAAGCCGGGTGGTCGGTCGGATGAGCGGCGCCAGCTCGGCCGGGTCCTCGCCGGCGGTCCAGTCAACACTGATCCCCATGGCCGCCAGGTCTTCGGCGATAAAGGCGTGAGTCCCGCCGTAAAGGCCGCTTTGGGCGATGAGGTGATCCCCCGGTGACAGAAGGGTGAGCAGAACCGCGGAAATGGCCGCCATCCCACTGCCGGTCACCAGCGCCGCCTCGGCGCCCTCGAGGGCGGCCAGCTTCCGTCCCAAAGCGATGTGGTTGGGGGTGTTGTTCAGCCGGATATAGCGCAGGTCATCGTACCGGCCCTGACCGGCGTACTCGAAGGTCGAGGACTGGAAGACCGGCAGGCTGACCGCCCCCTCGATCCGGGGACGGGGCTCGCCGGCATGAACCAGTCGGGTATCGATTTTGTGGGGCACGTGGGTCATCAATGGCGCTCCGTGGAGTTGCCGAATACGGGTGGAGATTAGTTATCGGCCGTCGTCGGCAATCCCATCTCGTTGTTTTCACAGATGGACAGCGAGCCTTTCATGAACATCAGGTAGCCTTTGGCCCCATCCAGGTAGGTCCTGTAGCCTTCGAAAAGCTCGTTTTCCAACCGCTTAAAGTATTGGTTTTCAAGCTCCGTCATGTACTTTCGGAAAGCCGTTTCGTAGGGCGACCCCGGTCCTTTCCGGGTATGGGACCGTTCGATCTCCACCCGCTTTGCCTCCAGGGCCTGGCGGACCTCGTCGAGCTCCCGCCAGGTCTGGATCAGATCCCGGCGTTCCTCCTCGCTGGACTTCCGGGCCACCTCCGCCTCTTTCAGCCGGGACTCCCAGATGCGGCGCCAGGTCTGGTAAATCTTATGCTGCTTCATCTGCAAAGCTTCCATCCGGGTTTCGTAAACGCAACTGTTCAAGTCGTCCGCCACCCGGTTGACCGCTTCCGCCTGGTTTTGAAGCTGTTTTTCATATACCCGTCGCTGGTCCTCCAGGGCTTTTCGCCGGGCCTCCAGAGCCGCGTAATCTGATTGAAGTGTGCCGGCGGACGCCAGAGTCGCCAGCATCATCAGGCAGAGTGCCATGCATCCCAAGATTACTCCACGAGTCATCATATCATCCCCTCCTTGGTTGCTGTTGAGCGGGCCGAGGCGCCTCCGGTGCGTGCGTTCGGCTCACTGAAGGTCCTGTTCCAGAAAGGTCCCCGGCTCGGGGACTTCCACGGTTTTTGACGGCCCAGCCGACTCCGACCGGGACGCGGCCGACCTAGCCAGCCGCTCGATGACATCCGTCCGGGTCCGGAGGGCATCCAGCTCCGACCGGGCGGTCTGAACCCGTCCGGCGATCCGGCTGATCTCCTTTTGAAGCGATGTCTCGAGATTGGCCAGCGCCAGATCGAGGGCCTGCTGGCTGATCTTCTCCGAGGCCAGCTCGCCCAGCCGGGCCTCGATCCGGTCCAGGCGCTCGCTCGAGGCTTCGGCCCCCTGGGCTGCCTGATCAAACGAGGCGGTGGCCTTGTCCACGGCTTCGGCGAGGCCGGTCAACTGGGTGGACAACTGATCGATCCGGGACTCGAGATCGGTGAGCCCGGTTTCAACCCGTTCTTCCACCGCGTCAATCCGGGAACCGGCCGCCTCGATGGCCTCCTGGCTGGGCTGGATCGAGGCGGTCAGGGCGTTGACCGCTTCACTGAGGGTCGCCTTGCCGGCTTTGGTCTCATCGATGCGTTCGATGCGCTCCTCGACGTCTTTGAGGGACGTCTCCAGTGATTCGGTGGTGCTCTCCAGGGCCAAAAAGACCTCGTCCATGGGAAAGACCTTTTTGGTGAGGGATTTCTCCAGCTCCTCAAACCGGGTCATCATCGACATCAGGCGGGCTTCCAGATCCTCTGAAAGCTTTTTATCCTCCTGCTGACGGACGGCTTCCAGGCGGGCCACCCGGGTTTTCATGTCGATATAGCCGTAGATGAAGACCCCGCCGAGGGCGATGAGGATGAACAGGAAGAAGAACAGACCCCGGACACTCCGGTCCTTTCGCCGGTTTTTTCTGGGCCGTCCGCCGTCTATGGTGCTCGGTGACCGGCTGTCGTCATTGCCGAAGGTAAACCCTGAAGCCTGCTTTTCTTCCATTTACTCCCACTCGATGGTGCTGGGCGGTTTGGAGCTGATATCGTAAACAACCCGGTTGATGCCTCTGACCTCATTGATGATCCGGTTGGCGATCCGGCCGAGAAGATCGTGGGGCAACCGGGCCCAATCCGCGGTCATGGCATCCTGACTGGTGACCGCCCGGATGGCGATAACGTGATCGAAGGTCCGTTGATCTCCCATGACCCCAACGCTTTTGACGGGAACGAGCACGGCGAAGGATTGCCACAGCTTCCGATAATACCCGCTTTGCCGGATTTCTTCAAGCAAAACGGCGTCGGCCTCCCGGAGGACGGCCAGTCGTTTCCGGGTGACCTCGCCCATGATCCGGATGGCCAGCCCCGGTCCGGGAAAGGGCTGCCGCCAGACCAGGTCCTCGTGGATTCCCAGCTCGGCTCCCAGGCGCCGGACCTCGTCCTTGAACAGGTCCCGGAGCGGCTCGATCAGCCCGAGCTTCATCTTTTTGGGCAGGCCGCCGACATTGTGGTGGGATTTGATAATGGCGGTGGGGCCGCCAAAGGCCGACACCGATTCGATGACGTCCGGATACAGGGTCCCCTGGGCGAGAAACGCCGCATCAGGGATTTTCCTGGCCTCGGCCTCGAAGACTTCCATGAAAATCCGCCCGATGATCTTCCGCTTTTTCTCCGGATTGACCACCTTCTTCAGCCCCTCCAGAAAGCGGCCCCCGGCCCGGACGGTCCGGATTTTGATGTCGAGGTTCTCGGCAAACCGCCGGCGGATCTGGGCGGCCTCGTCCTTCCGGAGCAGGCCGTTGTCCACGAAAATCGGGGTGAGGCG
>CAYNGG010000255.1:0-6072 GCA_964396575.1 uncultured Desulfobacteraceae bacterium
TTTAGACAAGTGGTGCGAGATCCGACGGTGTGACAAGTCTCCCGACGAGGACCTGACCTGCGAGCGCCGGGCCGCCCGGAACAGTCTGGCCCTGTTGGGGGAGATCGACATGCGGGGGCTGCTTCTCCGGATCGACGGCGAGGTCAGTGCCTTCGGGATCGCCTCGACCCTCACCGCCGACATGGGGGTCCTCCACTTCGAAAAGGCCCTGCCCGATATCAAGGGGCTCTACCAATACTTCGACAGCCAGTGCGCCGGACACCTCTTTTCCGGAATCGACTACATCAACAAGGAAAGCGACATGGACCAGCCCGGCCTGGCCCGGGCCAAGGCATCCTACCATCCGGTCATGCGGGTTCCCGCCTTCCGCCTGACCCTCAAGGACGACGGCTGATCCGGATTCAGGGCTGAACCTCGATTGTCAGGAGCAGATCGCCCCGGTCTCCCTCCGGCGTGATCTTGCCCATCCCCTTGAGCCGGAGGACCTTCCCCGACGCCATCCCAGGGGGGACGTTCACCCGGTAGAGGCGGTTCTGGAACCCCCAGGGGATGTTGACTACCTTCCGGCTTCCCCGGACCGCCTCGTGGGGCGTGATGTGCAGGGTGCCGTAGAGGTTGGCGTCATCCGGCGGTCCGGTGGGCTGAATATGCTGGAGCCGATGGGAAGTCCGCTTCTGGGTCATCGGCGCCAGCCGCTGACGCATCCCGGTGCCGGGGAGGAGATCGGCTCCCTTCAATAAAGCCATTCCGAAGAGAAACCCGCCGATGTGGGCCCACCACGCCACGCCGCTGACATCAGCCTGACCGCCGGTGGCGTTGAGGAACTGGAAGAAAAACCAGATGGCCAGGAAGAAAAAGGCCGGCAGCTCCACAAAATACGGAATGATGATAATCGGGATCAGGGTGAGAATCCTAGCCCCCGGATAGAGGAGAAAGTAGGCCCCCATGACGCCGGCCACGGCTCCGGAAGCCCCGATGGTCGGGACGTTGGAGTGGACGTTCAGGAGAAGATGGGTTGCCCCCGACGTGACCGCGCACAGCAGATAGAAGACGAGGTACCGGAACGGCCCCAGATGCTCCTCCACGTTATCTCCGAAGATGTGGAGAAACCACATGTTGCCCAGGATGTGAAACAACCCGCCATGGAGAAAGGCATAGGAGATGAAGGAAAAGACCTGATGGCCGAAGCCGAAGTAGGCGGCGATCTCCGGGACGGAATACCGGGCGGGAACCAGGCCGTAGATGTAGATGAAGTGGTCGAGGCCCCGGCCATGGGCCATTTGGATGAAAAAGGCAAAGACGTTTAGGAGGATGAGCCCGGTGTTGGCCACCGGGTAGATCTTCGACGGGAGGGTGTCATGGATCGGAATCATGGGTGATCCGCATACTCAGATCGACGCTCCGAGCCGAATGGGTGAGGGCTCCCGAGGAGATCAGATCCACCCCGGCATCGGCCAGGGCCGCCAGCCCCTCATGCGTGACGCCGCCGGAGACTTCAACGGTCGCCCGGCCGGCGATCCGGTCCACCGCCGTTCGAATCGTCGGAAGGTCCATATTGTCGAGCATGATGACATCGGCGCCGGCGGCGAGGGCTTTTTCCACCTCCTGAAGGCTTTCCACCTCCACCTCGATCCGGAGCAGATGGGAGGCCCCGCTCCGGGCCCGCTGGACGGCCGCCTGGATTCCGCCGCTGACGGCGATGTGGTTGTCCTTGATCAGGACGCCGTCGAAGAGCCCCATCCGATGGTTTTTGGCTCCACCGACCCGGACGGCGTACTTTTCGAGGTATCGCCAGCCGGGAGTGGTTTTCCGGGTGTCCACCAGGACGGCCCGGCCGGTCCCGAGGGCCGAGACATAGGCTCGGGTCTGGGTGGCGATTCCGGAGAGCCGTTGAAGGAAATTGAGGGCCGTGCGCTCGCCGGTCAGCAACGCCCGGAGCGGGCCCCGGATGACCGCCACCGCCGTCCCGGCCGCCACGACATCCCCGTCCGAGCGGGCCGGATCGAAACGGACGGCCGGGTCCAGTCGGGCAAAGACCTGGCGAGCCACATGGAGGCCGGCCACCACCAGCTCTTCCTTGGCGATGATCGTGCCGACCCCGGCCGCCTCCGAAGGGATCAGCAGCTCGGTGGTGATGTCGCCGGGGCCGATGTCTTCGGCCAGGGCCGCGTCGATGAGCGATTTCACCGGGTCCGCCGTCATCCGGAGATCAGCTCCCGGATCTTGTCAAGGTTGGTCTCCAGTTGCTGCCGCTTTTCTCCCAGGGTGTCATGACGCTGACGGGCTTTCCGGACCACATCCTCGGGGGCCTTTTCCAGAAAGTCCTCGTTGTTGAGCTTTTTGGAGATGGTCTTGAGATCTTTTTTCAGCTTCTCGATCTCCTTCTCCAGCCGCTCGGCCTCGCGCTCGAAGTCGATGATCCCCTCCAGGGGGACATAGATGCTGGCCGTCTCGAGGACCGCCGTGGCCGCCGATCGGGGCCGGTCCCCGGCCGGGGTGACCGCAAGGGATCCGAGCCGGGCCAGGTTGATGATCAGGTCCTGGTAATGCACGATCACCTCTCGAAAGGCCGCGTCGTCCGATTGAACGGCCGCGTCCAGGGCCATTGAGGGGGAAATGTTCATCTCGCCCCGGATGTTCCGAACCCCGGTGATGGTTTCCATCACCCGGCTCATCTCGGCCTCGGCCGTCGGGTCCGCCGTGACGGGGGGCAGGTCAGGGTCATCCGGCGGAAAGGTCGCCCACATGATGAACCCTTCGGTTTGAGGCAGCTTATCCCAGATCTCCTCGGTCACAAACGGCATAAAGGGGTGGAGCAGGATGAGGACGTCCCGGAGGGCTCGCCAGAGAGTCGCCTGGGAGGCCGCCTGGCGCTCGTCGCCCAGCTTGCCGTAAAGGGCCGGCTTGATCGCCTCGAGGTACCAGTCACACAGCTCGTGCCAGACGAACTGATAAAGGACCCCGGCCGCCTCATTGAACCGGTAGGTGTCCAGCGCCGTGGTCACTTCGTCGGTCACCCGCCGGAGGCGGGATAGAATCCAGCGGTCGGGCAGGCTCAGGTCGGCCGGGTCGGGCAGAGGATATCCCCCCGGTCGCTCAGGCAGGTGCATCAGGGACAGCCGGGCCGCGTTCCAGAGCTTGTTGACGAAATGCCGATATCCGGCCACCCGCTTTTCAGACATCTTCACGTCCCGGCCCTGAGCGGCAAAGGCGGCCAGGGTGAACCGGAAGGCGTCCGTGCCGTACTCCGCGATCATCTGGAGGGGGTCGATGACGTTGCCCTTGGACTTGCTCATCTTCTTCCCCTCCTCGTCGCGCACCAGCGCGTGGACGTAAACGTCCCGGAAGGGCACATCCCCCATGAAGTGGATTCCCATCATCATCATCCGGGCCACCCAGAAAAAGAGGATGTCGAACCCGGTGACCAACACGGAGGTGGGGTAGAAGGTGGCCAGCAGATCCGTCCGATCGGGCCAGCCCATGGTGGAAAAGGGCCAAAGGGCCGAGCTGAACCAGGTATCCAGGACGTCGGTCTCCTGGATCAGATCGGTGCCGCCGCAGGCCGGGCAGGACGACGGCGTTTCCATCTCCACGACCATCTCGTTGCAGGCGGCGCAGGTCCATGCCGGGATCTGGTGTCCCCACCATATCTGACGGGAGATGCACCAATCCCGGATGTTGTCGAGCCAGTCAAAATAGGTGGCGGCCCAGGTCTGCGGAATGATTCGGGTCCGCCCCTCCCGGACCGCGGCGGCGGCCTTTTCGGCCAAAGGCTTGGCCTTGACGAACCACTGACGGGAGAGGTTCGGCTCGACCACCGTCTGGCACCGGTAACAATGGCCGACCCCGTGCTGATACGGCTCGACTTTGACCAGAAGCCCCTCGGCCGAAAGGGCCTCGACCACCGCCTTCCGGCACTCGAACCGCTCCATGCCGGCAAACCGGCCGGCTTCCTCGGTCATGTTCCCGTCGTCGCCGATCACCTTCACCACCGGAAGGTCATGGCGTCGGGCGATCTCAAAGTCGTTGGGGTCGTGAGCCGGGGTCACCTTCAGCCCGCCCGTGCCAAAGCTCATGTCCACATAGCCGTCCCGGATGATCGGGATCTCGCGGTTCATGAGCGGCAAAACCACCTTGTCCACCGACAACCCCGCGTACCGCTCATCCTCCGGGTGGACCGCTACGGCGGTATCCCCGAGCATCGTCTCCGGCCGGGTGGTGGCCACGATAATGCCGTCTTTCTTGCCGCCGGCAAAAGGATAGCGGATGTGGTACAGGTGGGCGTCGTGCTCTTCGTGCTCGACCTCCAGATCGGCCAGGGCGGTGTGGCACCGGGGACACCAGTTGATGATGTAATCGCCCTGGTAGATCAAGCCCTCCTGGTAAAGGGTCACAAAGACCTTCCGAACCGCCAGGGAAAGCCCCTTGTCCATGGTGAACCGTTCCCGATCCCAGTCGCAGGATGCCCCGAGGGACTTGAGCTGATTGATGATCTGCCCCCCATAGTTTTCCCGCCATTGCCAGACCGTCTCGATAAAGGCCTCCCGGCCCAGTTGATGGCGATTTCGGCCCTGGGCCGCCAAATGCTTTTCCACCACGTTCTGAGTGGCGATCCCGGCATGATCCGTGCCGGGCATCCACAGGACATTGTCGCCCCGGATGCGCCGGTAGCGGCAGAGGATGTCCTGAAGCACATTGTTCAAAGCGTGGCCCATGTGAAGCACGCCGGTCACGTTGGGCGGGGGAATCACAATGGAAAAGCTCTTCCGGTCGCTCCGGTCCGCCGCGGAAAAGAGCTTTTTCCGCTCCCAGGTGGCGTACCAGCGCTTTTCCACGTCATGGGGCTCGTAGCTTTTGTCCAGCAGATGGGTACTCATACAATCCGGCTCCTGAAATTGGGATTTGATCTGACCCGTTCCTCGTAAAGGTTCTTAAAAGGAGGGGCGCCAGAATAGCTCGGGTGGGGTCAGTTAGACGTTACCAAAAAAGTAAAGGGGATTCCGCGAATCCCCGAGTGATCGAAAACAGCCGTTTGCCGCCCCTACATCGCCGTTTCGGCGGGCGTCACCATAGGCCACCTTTTCCTATTCGTCAACCGTTACATCGGCCAAAAGGACATCCTTGAGCTTGTTGATCTCTTTGGCAACCGCTTGCTCCAGAGCGTCAAAGAGGAATTGTTCGATCTTTTCGGCAAAGACCTTCCGTATCACCCGCTCCAGGCTGGCCTCGAGCTGAGCTTGAGTAACGGACAGCTCTCCCCCTTCGCCGAGGGTCCGATCGGCCGCCTCCCGGTCATCGGGCTCGGACGGCGTTTCGACGGTGGTGGGGGCTGATTCCGCCTCGGCATCGGTGCCGGCCGCTGATGCCGGCTCGGCCAGAGCGGCGGTCATCAGGTCCCGATGGTCGGCATCCGCCGCCTCGTCCGGTTCCGGGATTTTGGTGCCGAGATCCAGGGCCAGGAGGTTCAGGAGATCCCGCTCTTCCTGCTCGTCCAGGGACTCTGAGTCCCCGGAAGGCTCCGGCACGGGGCCGACCGGCGGAACTGTATCCTCGTCGAAGGTGTGCAGCTCGGTGGGTGATGGCGTCGCCTCGCCCTCGTCGGTTTCGGGGGGAGGCTCGACGGCATCCCGGGGCAGGGCCGGCTCATCTTCTAAATCGTAAACATCCGGAGGGCCGTCGAGGGCGGTTTCTTTAATCGCGTCTTCCAGGCCCATCTGAGAGACATCCACGCCCGGCGTGTGGTCATCGTCGGGGAAAACAGCGGTTTCGATATCCAGCGGGCTCAGGTCAACGGTCTCATCGGAATCCTCGTCATCGAGGAGACCTTTCTCCAGATCAGGTTCCGGCGGCGTGATGTCGCCACCGTCATCCACCGCCTCGAGAATCTCGTCGTCCTCGGCAATGGGATAGACGTCGAGGGAGATTTCCGGATCACCCTTCGGTTCCGCTTCGGCGGCAATCCGATCGGCATCGCTTTCCACTAGCTCCTCGATCCGTCCATCGGTGATCTCCACCCCGGGCGCCGTCTCGACGGCCGCGTCCGATGGGTCAAGCTCCGGCATGTCCTCGTCT
>CAYNGG010000256.1:0-6056 GCA_964396575.1 uncultured Desulfobacteraceae bacterium
TCAGTCCTCAGTCGGCCGCTAACGCCGCTGGTATCTCTCCATCGATGAAAAAGAGGATGTCGCACTGTCCCTCTTCCAGGGCCAGCCGGGCAACGGCGACCGGGGTCGCGCTCCGGCCGACGGCCGACGGATCGGGTATGATCCGGGGAGCATCCACGTTGAAAACGATCTCCTTCCCGGCGATTTCCGGCAGCAAGTTACCACACACAACGTTGATCAGCTCCTTTAAGGCATCCTGCTGCTGCTCGGGAGTGGTGTCTTCGACGTCATCCAGGCCCAGCATGTTCCCGGCCAGCTCCGGCAGCATGTCGGTGGAGACCACCATGACGAGCCTCCCCTCGAATTGACCGGAAAAGGAGACGCCGGCGGCCATGGCGTCGGCATAGTCCATGTCCCCCCGCTCCTCCTCCCGAAATGAAAAAATGAATGCCAGCTTCTCGAAAATATCCTCGGCGACGCCGTAGAGTATTTCTTTAACTTTCTCCGTCATCCCGGTCTCCCGTCTTCAGCATGGTTTGAATGGTATCCCGAATCTTTTCCGGCGCAAAAGGTTTATGGATAAATGCCGCGCCCATCTCCCGCAGGCGCTCCAGCCGGGCCCGCCCCCCCTCAGTGGAGATGATCAGGATCGGCAGTTCCCGATGGGCCGGATCGGCCTTCATCCGGTCGATCATCTCTTCGCCGGTCATTACCGGCATGTTGATGTCAACGATCACGATATCGAAAGGGCCGTCCCGGAGGGCTTCGAGTCCCTCCAGGCCGTTCGTGGCCTCCCGGGTCGCCCCCAGGTCAATGCCGCTCATCCGCAAGGACTTGAGGATCATCGCACGCATCACGGCGCTGTCATCGACCACGAGCACGTTTACCGCCATGGCAGGTCCTCTTTTTGGGTTGGAGTGTGAAACGTCAGTCGTTGGGTTATCTCGTTGATCCATTGCAACGTATGGCTGGCGATCCATTCCAGGTGGACGGTGGTGGCACCGAGCCGCTTCTGAGCCGCCGGGGAGATCTTGTAGCCGAGCCCCTCCTTGCCGACGCCGATGCCGATGGAAAGACACAGGACGTTGGCCACATGAAGGACGTCGGCCCCCTGATCATGCGGAGTAAGCAAATCCGGAGCATGGCTCCAGCGGACCGCCTGAACCACCCCCGGAGGAAAGCCCCATCGCGCCAGAATCCGGGAGCCGACCTCGGCGTGGTCGGCGGACAGGACTTGACGCTCGGCCACCTCGAAGGATTCCCCTCCAGCGGTAATCGCCTCGATGGCCGACAGGTGCTCGGCCACCAGAGGCCCGAGAACGATCTTCCCGATGTCGTGGAAGATGGCGGCGGTGAAGAGGTCGGCCAGCCCGCCATCCGCGGCTTCGAAATGTCGGACCGCGGTCTCGGCGGCGATAGCCACGCCAATGGCGTGGCGCCAGAGCTCACCGGCCGGAAGATCGTAGCCGGGCACCGGGCGGTCCATAATGGCCCCGGCGTGGGCCGCCATCACCAACTGGAGCAGCCGGCGGGAGCCAAGCCGGTCAACTGCTTCCCGGATCGACTTAGGCGCCGCCGGCAGATCGAAATAGGGCGAGGCGGCAAGGTGAAGGATCTTTTCGACAAAGGCCGGGGCCGACGCCAGAGCCGTCTCGATCCGCTCAGGGTCGTCCCGGCGGGCCGACAGGATGTCCAGGACCGCGGACAGCCGTTCGGGCAGAGGGGGAACCTCGGCCATGGCCGCCGCGATCGGACCGGTGAAACCGTTTTCGGACATCATTTACGTCTCCTCCGTCTCCCCCGGGGCAGCCAGAGCCTTCTTTGCGCCCCCATGATGTTGGGCCAGCTCTCGCCGACCGCGCGGGTTGCCGGCGAGGACGCCGGCGCTCCCGGCCCGATCCCCCGAGCCTCGCCGCTGGGCCCCTCGGGTGCCGATAAGAGCCACCAGCTTGAGAATCAGCCCCTTCATCTGGTCGATCTGACCGCTAATCTCCTTTAAAGCCCCGGACATCTCCTGAGAGCTGGTGACGTTTTCCTGGGTAACCCGGTCGATCTCGCCCATGGCCCGGTTGACCTGACGGATGCCGTCGGCCTGCTCCTGGGATGCGGCGGTCACCTCCTGGAGAAGGACTTCCACCTTTTTGCTCCCTTCGGCCACGTCGGCAAAGGCATCGTTAGCCTGGCTGGCCAAAGCGGAGCCGTCCCGGATGCCGGTTACGGATGCCTCGATGAGGTCGGCGGTGTTCCGGGCGGCCTCACTGGAGCGGAGGGCCAGGTTCCGGACCTCCTCGGCCACCACGGCGAACCCGGCCCCTACATTACCGGCCCGGGCCGCCTCGACCGCCGCGTTGAGGGCCAGCAGGTTGGTCTGAAAGGCGATGTCCTCGATGGTCCCGATAACCTTTCGGGTCTTTTCGCCGTTTTCAGTGATCCGGGCCATCGACTCAGTGAGCCGGACCATGGACTCGGCTGCCGCGCTCACCACACCGGCGGTCTCGGTCATCAGATTGCTGGCGTGGCGGACGTTTTCGGCGTTCTGCTGGGTCATGGCGTTCATCTCTTCAAGGGATGCCGAAGTCTGCTCCACCGCCGACGCCTGCCGGCCGGCCCCTTCGCTGAGGCGGTCGCCGGTGACCGAAACCCGGTGGGTGGCGCCGTCCACCTCCCGGCGAATCCCATCGAGCCCCCGGCTCACCTGGGCCACCGGCCGGATGAAAAAATAGTTGACAATGAGCAGAAGGATCGTCACCAGGCAGACGCTCATGGCCAAAACTTTGAAAACCAGCTCGTAAATAAGGCTCCGGAGAGCCTTCTGGATGAACCGGGTGGTGAAGTAGATCTCGACCGAGCCGATCACTTTGTCCTCGTAAGTGATGGGCTCCTCGCGGACCACATATTCGCCCTTGATGTTGCCGTCGGAGTCCCCCACCGCCCAGTCCTCATCGCGGACCTTGGCGCTGAAAACCGTTTTGCCGTCCGACTCCTTGACCACCACGCCGTAGATCCGCTTGTCCATCATCTCCAGCTCGATGAGCTTCTGAGTGAGCCCTTCGTCTAGAAACCAGAGCGGCTTTTGCAGGCTGTTGGCCATCCGCTTGGAGATGGGATCGATCATCTCGTTGAAACTGTGGCGGAGCCGGGTCCGCTCCCGTGAATAATCATACACGCTGAACACAGCGGCTACAAGGATCGACGCCATGATCATGATCACGGTGATGGTCCCGAGCCTCCGTTTAACCGTCGCTTTCTTCATCCAGATCCTCTAATGGCGGCTTGGGGGAGCGCCGCGCGTCATCCGGGGCGACACTCCCGGCGTGGTAGTCTTTAAACCCCCGACGGTCAGATCTCCGTCCGTTTTCCGCCGCTGCTGATGGTGGTCCGACCGGTAACCAGATCGAAATGAACCGTCCGGCTGCTCGATCCCCCTACATCCTCCGCATCCAGGAGCACATTGTTCTTCCAGAGCAGCTTTTTGAGCACGGTGTAGTTCCGCTCCCCGATCTTGAACATCTCGTTGTTGCCCAAAGGCTGGCCGCACCCGGCGGCCTTGACGATCATCCGGGATTTCTGGCCGCCCATCCCGTAGATAGTCTTGAACAGCTCCGGCACACCGGTATCAACGAACATGTAGGGGTTGATCTCCGCCTTGGCCGGATTGATCTTCGACAAGGGCAGCATGGCATGGAGCAAGCCGCCCACCCGGGCGGCGGGGTCGTAAACCATCAGCCCGAGGCAACTGCCCAGGGCGTGAGTCACCAGCACGTCGTCTTTCCCTCCGGCCTTCATATCCCCCACCATGACGACATGCCTCATGAGCGGCCTCCGTGCCGTCGATCAATCATCTCCGATAGACCGCCGGCCGGACGTAGTGAAACTTATGCGTAATGGCCGACAGCCCCTCGGAGTGGCCGACGAACAGATACCCGCCCTCATCCAGCAGCTCCCAAAACCGGTTGATCAACTGCTGCTGAGTGGGACGGTCAAAATAGATCATCACGTTTCGACAGAAAATCACATCAAAAGGGCCCCGCATGGGCCAGGGCTCGATCAGGTTCAATCGGGCAAACCGGACGGACCGCCGAACCGCGTCGGAAATCTGGTACCGCGGCTCTCCGCCGTGACCCGACGACACCCGCTTAAAGTATTTGCTCAACAGGGGCCGGGGAAGATCCCGGAGGGTGTCGGCCCCGTACTCACCGATCCGAGCCCGCTCAAGCATCCGGGTGGAGATATCAGTGGCCAGGATTTTGATGTCCTTCCGATCCACGTCCGGGCCATGCTCCCGCAACAGGATGCCCAGAGAATAAGGCTCTTCCCCCGAAGAGCAAGCCGCGGTCCAGAACCGCATCCGCCAGCCGGTCAACTGAGGCAGAACCTGATCCCGGAGAAAATCAAAGTGGGCCGACTCCCGAAAAAAGCTGGTCTTGTTGGTGGTCATCACGTCCACCATCATCTCCAGCTCCCGAGCCCCGGCCTCGCTTTCAATATACCGGATGTAGGCATCAAAGCTGCTCATCCGAAGGGCGCGCAACCGCTTCATCAGCCGGGCCCGCACCAGGGCCTCCTTACCCACTTTCAGGTAAATCCCGCAGAGGCGATGGACAATCCGGCTGATCCGGTTGAACTGCTTTTCGGTCAGCTCCAGAGACATCAGATCCATTGATTGAGGATTGATGATTGAGGATTGATGATTGATGATTTTTCCTCGTATTTGGTTTGAACCGGTAAACCCGCGATCATTTATCCAAAATCATAAATCTAAAATCTAAAATCCAAAATCCAAAATCAGGCACCCGTGCCGGCAATCCGGACCAGGCCGCCCACGTCCAGAATCAGCCCTACCCGGCCGTCGGGCATGATGGCCGACCCGGAAATGCCGGAGATGTCCCCCAGGGCGTCGCCCATGGTCTTGATCACGATCTGCTGGCTGCCGATGAGCTCATCCACCAGAAGGCCCACCTGACGTCCGTCATCCTCCACCACCACCACGATGGCCCGGGTGGGGTCGGCTTCGGCGCCATCCACCTCGAACAGCTCGGCAAGGCGAAACAAAGGAATGAGCCGACCCTGAAGGCGGAGCATCTCTCCCCGCCGGAGGACATTGACCAGCTCGGCGGCCTCGGGCTGGACGGAGCGGACAATCGAGACGGTGGGGATGACGTATTTTTGGGTGCTCACCCGGACCACCATCCCGTCGATGATGGCGAGGGTGAGGGGCAGGCTCATCCGGAAAACGCTCCCCTCACCAGGCCGGGACTGGACCTCCACCTGTCCCCGGATCGACTCGATGTTGGTCTTGACCACATCCATGCCGACCCCCCGGCCGGAGACCTCGGACACGGTCCGGGCCGTGGAAAACCCAGGCTCAAAGATCAAATTGAAGATCTCACGGTCGCTCAGATGCTCGCCGGGGGAGATCATGTCCCGCTCGACGGCCCGCTCCAGAATGGCATCCCGGTCCAGGCCCCGGCCGTCGTCAGCGATCTCCACCACCACGTTACCGGCGGCATGATAGGCTGACAGCCAGACTCCGCCGGTCCGGGGCTTTCCAACGGACTCCCGGTCGTCCGGGGATTCGAGCCCATGGTCCACGGCGTTGCGGACCATGTGGACCAGGGGGTCGTTGATGATGTCAACCATGTTTCGATCGATCTCCGTGTCGTCGCCTTCGGTCTCGAAAGCAACGGTCTTGCCGGCCTTCCGGCTCAGGTCCCGGACCAGCCGGGCCATTTTCTGGAAGGTTGCCTTCAAGGGGATCATCCGCATGGACATGCTCATGTTCTGGAGCTCCCGGACGATCTTTCCGGTCTGAGCAACCTTTTTCTGGAGATCATGGTGCCCCCCATCAACCACGACCTGATCCTGGGTCACCATGGAATGGGCCACCACCAGCTCGCCCACCATGTCGATGAATCGGTCGAGCCGGTCAATGGGGACCCGGACCGAAGCATCCACAACGCCCCGGGCCGATGTTTCGAGCCGCCCGCCCGGCCGGGACCTCGGGGACCCGGAAACGGGCTCCTCGGCCGGAGACGGCGAAACGGACTCGGGCTCGGGGACCGGGGGCTCCGGCGTCG
>CAYNGG010000257.1:0-2898 GCA_964396575.1 uncultured Desulfobacteraceae bacterium
GTGTGTAAAGCACAGCTCCTTTAGGGGAGGGGGCCGGGGGGAGGGTTGGCCGAGACCGGCGAGCCCGATTGGCCTAAACGACAATTATATCCATAAAATCAAAGCCCTACAAACTTATGGATAACGCCGGGGATCGAGCTCCTGCACCAAATCAAAAATCTAAAATCTCAAATCTAAAATTCAATCAGGGCCGCCGTCGGTTCGGCCGGACCCGGGTGGCTATGCTGTCG
Organism: uncultured Desulfobacteraceae bacterium; assembly: GCA_964396575.1. Lineage (GTDB taxonomy): Bacteria > Desulfobacterota > Desulfobacteria > Desulfobacterales > JAABSP01 > CAYNGG01. Next base: position 231 of record CAYNGG010000257.1, read on the forward strand.
CGCCGTCCCGCCCTGAAGGGGGCTAATGCCAGGACGGCCCAACCAGCCATCAGCGACAGCCCCCCGATTGGCGGAGCCCCCGGAATCCCCGCTCCGTCCGTGAGGGCCCGAAGGTAGAGGCTGCCGGAGAACAGGCCGATGCCGATGAGAAAGAGCCACCCGGCCCGGCCCGGAGACCGGCCCGGCCATTGCTGAGCCGCGTACCCGACGCCCAACAGGGCCAGGGCGTGGATTAGGTGGTACCGAACCCCGATTTCGAACAGGGCGGCCGCCGGAGGTGACAGGGCGTGTGATCCGTAAGCGCCGGCCGCAACCCCCAGCGCACCGAAAACCGCGCCGGCCGCAAACCACCCCCCGCCGACCGCCGGGGGGCGGCCGTACATTCTACCGGCGACCGGCCGGTTGCCCCTACCGCCGGCGGTCCGGATGGCAAGCGGTCTCCAATTTTTTTCTGGCATTCTCAGGCCCCCTCGATTATTCTGGAACCGATGGCAACTGGTTATACACCAGCTCAGGCGAACCGACAACCCAAATCCGGCCGGTCCGGCCGACAGTGGAGTTGACGCCCATGATCCCCCCTCGCAGCCCTTTGTCCGCTCAATCGGACGCCCTGGCCGGGGCTCTGGCCCGGCTGGAGCGCGCCGAGTCCCAGGATGCCGCCGAAATGATCATCCGGGAAACCTTCGCCGGGGTTCCGGCGGCGGTCCTTCCCGACTCCGGCTCCTATTACGCCGTGCTCAACGCTCACCTCTACCGGTTCATTCTCAAATGCTATCGGGGCGAAGCGGATCACATCTGCTGTTGGCGGTTCATCAAGCGGCTGGCGCCCGATCAGCTCGAACACCGGATCGCCACCAACCCGGACCTCAGGGCCTTTGACATCCTGACCCGGATCTTCTTCTTCTCGGCCCCCTTGGATGACCTGACCTGCCTGTTCATCCCCATCTCCGACGATCCCCTCATCCCGCGTTACCTCGAATGGATCAAACGCTATTTCTACGACGTGAGCTATCCCACCAGTCTCCTCTGGCTCTATGCCCTGGACAGCTCCCTGGTCCGCCTGTTTCCCGACGAGATCACCTACCTCGGCCGCCGGCTCGATCCCAAGGGCGAAACCATCATCTCGCCCGACTTCAACGACACTGACGCCGTGCTCATCAAGCGATTTTCCGAGGCCCCCGGCCGGTTCATCGCCCTGGAAGGGCCGGACGCCACCAACGAGTTTCATCTCCTCTTCTCCTTTCTCGAACGGGAGCACCAGGACCGGTGCCTCTGCCGATCGGGAAAGAAAAACGCCGACGGAATCGTTGACCCGAACGAGTGGGAGAAGTTTACCGACGTCTTGAAATTCGGGGTCTCCGACCAGACCGAAAGCGGCTGCATCAGCTTTTCCGATATGCGGGCGAGCACCGAGTTCTTAAACGCCCACGGCAAGCTCTTCTACCTCAATAAGATCCAGCAGCCCTTTTTCGAAGGAACGGAGCTCATCAGCAAGCGGTTCGGCGGGCGGATCGACAAGTTCATGGGCGACAACGTGATGTGCGTCTTTTTAAGCTCGAACCGCCCTTCTACCCAGACCCACCTGGATTCGGCCCGTGACGCCGTCATCAGTATCATCTTTGCCGTCTTCGCCCTCTGCCGGATGCTCAACCGGCTGATGCGGGAGTCGGGGATTCGCGAAAGCCGGCTCGGCCTCCGCAGCGGAGTCACCTTTGGCGACCAGATACTCCGCTCCAACCTCGGCAACGAAATCGTCCGGGACTTCACCGTGACCGGCGAGACGGTCAACCTCGCGGCCCGGCTGGAGCATATCTCGGTCCCCGAGCTCCTGGAGCACAACCGGCGATATTTCCAGAAGGCCATCGACCGGTTTCCCCACATCCGGGACCTCATCGCCATCAAGGGCAACTACGAGAACCTGAACCCCGAGACCCAATCGGTCATCCACGAGTTCACCCTCTTTCAGAACATCGTCTCCAACCTGGATCGGCTTTCCGCCGTCCAGTTCGACATCCGGATGAACCGCGCCTGCTACGAGATCCTCCGGGCCCATCTCGCCGACCGGGGAATCCGTCCATTGAACGCCGACAGCGCCGGAACCTTCGGCTACGAGGAATACGAAATCGAGGGCGTTCGCCTGAAATGCTACTGCTTTTTCTACACCCCCAAAGGCTTCACCGGATACGAGACCATCTGGATTCTGCCCCTGGCTCCGGAGACCCTGGACGGACTGGAGATCGAGCGGGTCCAATAACGGCAACCGGAAAGGATGTCAAGGAGATCACCGATGGCGCACATCCTGGTTATTGATGACGAGGCGATGATTCGGGAGATGTTCCGCCGGATACTGGAGCTGGAAGGATATATCGTCTCAGAGGCCGCCGAGGGCAACGAGGCCCTCGCCCGCTGCCGGGAGCAATGTCCGGACCTGATCATCACCGACCTGATCATGCCCGATAAGGAGGGGATCGAGACCATCATCGAGATCCGCCGGGATTTTCCGGAGACCAGAATCATCGCCATCTCGGGCGGCGGACGAATCACGGCTCGGGAGTATCTCGAGCTGGCCGAGACCTTCGGGGCGGACCGGACCCTTTCCAAGCCCATCGGCCGCGACGAGCTGCTGGCCGCCGTCCGGGCTCTTCTTTAAAGACCTCCGAGGTTTCCA
>CAYNGG010000257.1:2998-6036 GCA_964396575.1 uncultured Desulfobacteraceae bacterium
GGCGGACGTAGCGGACCGGCTCGGTTCCCCGGCAGTAGCCGTACTCCGCATTGGCGTAGTATTGCCGGCGGCTGAGCAGCGGGAGGGTTTCGGCCAGGGATTCCCACTGATCCGGATTCAGCCCCCGGTCCCGGGCCAGGTTCCGGGCGTCTAAAATGTGGCCCTGGCCCACGTTGTAGGCGGCCAGAGCGATAAAGAGCCGGTCCCGGCCCCGGGCCTTGTCATAGAAATCATAGAGCTGTTTGAGATAGCGGACACCGCCGCGGATACTCTGAACCGGGTGGTAGGGGTCCTTGACCCCCATGGCCCGGCCCGTCCGGCCAGTGAGCTGCATCAGGCCCCGGGCCCCGGCCGGACTTCGGGCCCGGGGGTCGAAGTGGGATTCCTGGTAGATCTGAGCGGCGATCCACCGCCAGTCGAATCCGTGTTTCTGGGCCGCTTGGCGAATGGCCGGGAGATATTGGGGCAGCCGGATGTCGATCCGCTCATGGAAGGCCGACAGGTCGGTGTAGTCGAAGATTTCCACCTCCGCGTAATATCGGTTGTAAATCTCGGCAAACCGCCCGGTTTCCCGGCAATGGTCGAGAAACTGGTTCATCTTCGACAGGAGGGTGTGGGCCCGAGGGCTGACCGCCCAGCCCAGGTGCTGCTTTTCGCTGATGGGGCCGGCCATCACCGCCTGGGGGTAATACCGCCGGTTGAGCATGGCGATGTTGCTGTCGGCCACCGTTACCTCGATCTCCGCTTCGGCCACCATCCGGATCAGGTCCTCGGTGGGCAGGTCCGGATGAGCCGCGATCTCCAGGTCGATCCCGGCCTCCCGGAGCTCCGCCAGGCGATCGACGTAGCTGGTCCCCGCTCGGACATGGACCGTTTTTCCGGCGAGGTCGGCCGATCGGGCGATCGTGTCATTGCTCCGATGGACAATGATGTGCTGCTGAATCGGCATGTAAGCCCTGGAGAAGGCGACCGCTTCCCGGCGGGCGTCGGTGATGGTCAGGCTGGCGGCGACGAAATCCCCATCTCCCCGGCGAAGCTCGGGAAGCATCGTCTCCCACCGGGCCGAGGTGTGGACGGCCAGCTCCACGCCCAGGTAGTCGGCAAAAGCCCGGGCAAGGTCGTACTCGAAGCCCATGGCCTCACCCCGGTAGATGTGGTAGCAGTGGGCGTTGTTCCGGGTGATCACGGTGATCCGGCCGCGCTCGATGATCCGGTCGAACACCGGGTCCCGGGGCAGCCGATCTCCCCGGGGCAAAAGGCCGAACGCCACCGCCAAGAGGCCGACGGCCAGATAGAGCAGGGGCGACCGGCCGGTCGCCCTTACGCCGGCCAGGCGCCGCCAAAACGGGGTCCCCTCCTTCAGAAAGCCCCCAGTTGACAGGGTTTGATCTTGATCCCGGCCGACTCACAGGCGCCGCTGACCCTCATCCGGGGAATGTCGAGCCGGTCGGCGATCTCCCAGGCGGCCGCGCAGGAGAGGCGGCCGGCCTCGGTGGCGTCCCGAATCGCATCGGTCAGAGCCGGGTCGGGGTCGGCGACCGGGGTAACCACCTTTTTCTCCGGGCTGAAGCCGAAGAGGCCGAGCTGGCATTTGGTCAGGCGGATGCCCATCAGGTCGATGGTCCGGCCGACCTCGGCGGGCGGGACGGACAGCGACCGGGCGACCTTGTGGGCACGGGCGCAGGAGATGGCTCCCGAAGTTTCCCGAGCCGCCACCGCTTCCCTGATCTCGGGGTCGGGCAAGGCGTCGGGGCCGTGTTTAGCTTCAAAGGATGTGTGGGTGTCGGTCATTGGATTTTAGATTTTTGATTTTGGATTTTAGATTTTAGGTTATAGCCTATGGGTTCTGGGTTCTGGGCTATGGGTTAACCCAGCCGGCACCCACTATACAGGATTGGCGCCCAAAAGACAAACCGCCGGTCAGCCGGATTTTGGATTTTAGATTGCGGCAAAATCATCAATCATAACCCAAGGAGTCATCATGGCGTTTCCCATCGAGCGGCGGCCGACCCGGCGGATTAACGTGGGACGGGTGCCGGTGGGCGGCTCGGCCCCGGTCTCGGTCCAGTCCATGACCAACACGCCCACGGCGGACGTGGGGGCCACCGTGGCTCAAATCCGGCGGCTGACGGCCGCCGGGTGCGAGATCGTCCGGGTGGCGGTCCCCGACGAGGCGGCCGCTTCGGCCATCCGGGCCATCCGGGCGGAAATCGAAATCCCGCTGATCGCCGACATCCACTTTGACCACCGTCTGGCCATTGCCGCGGCCGAAGCCGGTGCCGACGGCCTGCGGATCAACCCCGGCAACATCGGCGGCCGGGCCAAGGTCGAGGCGGTGGTGGCCCGTGCCCGGGACCACGGCATCCCCATCCGGGTGGGCGTCAACGCGGGCTCACTTGAAAAGGCGATCCGGAAAGCGTATAACGGAGCCAGCGCCGAAGCGATGGTGGAAAGCGCGCTCCAGAAGATCGACCTCCTCGAGTCCTTCGGCTTCGACCAGATCAAGGTCTCCCTCAAGGCCTCGGACGTCGGCCGGACCCTGGCCGCCTATCGGCTCCTGGCCCAACGGACCGACTATCCCCTGCACATCGGCGTAACCGAGGCGGGGGGCCTGTTTTCCGGGATCGTGAAATCGGCCATCGGCATCGGGATGCTCCTGGCCGAAGGGATCGGGGACACCCTCCGGGTCTCTTTGACCCGGGACCCGGTGGAAGAGGTCCGGACGGGATGGGAGATCCTCCGGGCCCTCGAGATCCGCCAGCGAGGGCCGGAGATCATTTCCTGCCCCACCTGCGGCCGGTGCAAGGTGGACCTCTTTACCATCGCCGAAGCGGTGGAGCGGGAGCTGATGACTTACACCCGGCCCATCCGGGTGGCGATCATGGGATGTGCCGTCAACGGGCCGGGAGAGGCTCGGGAGGCGGACGTGGGGATCGCCGGCGGGGACGGCCGGGGGGTTTTGTTTCGAAAGGGAAAGGTGGTGCGGACCGTGCCCCAGGACCAGCTCGTCGAGGCGCTCCTGGCGGAAGTCCGAAATT
>CAYNGG010000258.1:0-6031 GCA_964396575.1 uncultured Desulfobacteraceae bacterium
GTATTTTAGATTTGTGATTTGTGATTTGTGATTTGTGATTTGTGATTTGTGATTTTGAAAATCTAAAATCTAAAATCTAAAATCTAAAATCCTATCCCCCGGCGGGGCGGGAAAGGGTGGCAATGGGAAGTAAACGGCTGGGGGAGTGGAACGGGTCTTACACGGCTGGTAAGGAGGAGACATGGCGTCAGGCCGACAAGCGGGCGAACGCTCCCGTCATGTGGTGCTGGTGGCCCCGGAGGTCCACTGGAACACCGGGAACATCGGCCGGACCTGCTTAGGAGCCGGGGCCCGGCTCCACCTGATCCGGCCTCTGGGGTTTTCCCTGGAGAGCCGGCAGGTCAAGCGGGCCGGTCTCGACTACTGGGACCGGGTGGCCCCCGCCGTCTGGCCGGACTTTGACGCCTTTGTCGAGGCCATGGCCCCTCAGCGGGGCGAGGTGGCGCTGTTGGCCAAGGCGGGGTGCCGGCCTTTCTGGGAGATGCCGTCGCCGGACCGGCTCTTTCTGATTTTCGGCTCCGAGACCCGGGGACTCCCGGCGGCGGTCTTCCACCGGTTTCCGGGGGCGAGCTACCACATCCCCATCACCGGGGACATCCGGTGTCTCAACCTCTCCACGGCCGTGGGGATTGCCCTCTACGAAAGCCTCCGATGGATGCCCCCGGCCCATGCCTATTTATGACCCGTCGGGTCAGGGCTTCCGGTACCACTTTCCGGTGGCATCCTGGAGCCACTCGCCGGAAGCGGCCTTCCGCTCGATCTGAGCGGCCCGGTGCTTTTCCACCACCTCCAGGTCGGTGTTCTCCTGACGGGCAATGGCCTCGTAAACGGCCCGGCGGTCCCGGTTTTCGGCTTCCACCATATCCGCCCTGGACGGCGCATCCTTGAGGAGCTCGATGTATCCCCGGTTGTTCTCCCCCACGATCCCCTGGACCTTGAGGGACTTGATAACCGGCAGGCGCTCTTTCATCCGGGCCTTGATGGCCGAAAAATCAGTAGCTCCGGCCGATCCCGGCAGTCCTATCAGTAATGCGACGAGGACCACCCCCGCCGCCGCGATCATCCGTTTCATGGCATCCTCCCTATTCGTCCGTGCTCGCGGGCTCGATGGTCTCCTCGGCCCGGTCGAGATCGTCGAAGAAATTGTCCAGTGCCCGGTCCACCCGGACGTTGACATCGATGGTGATGTGAATGGGCTTCACTTCCACCGGCTCCATCCGGACCTCATGCCGGGTCTGACAGGCCGCCGCCGACAGGATCAGGGCCGCGGCCGCGATGACCAGGGTTCGACTCATAACCGCCTCCTCAGTCTGGGGTCATTGAATCCGCGAAAAGATATCTTTATACCGCAAAAGCCGGTCCAGAGGCAACCGGAAGTTGACATCCAGCCGGATGCCCTGAAAGCGAGATCCCGCCGCCTCGCCCGACACCCGGATGAATCCCCCCACCGTCCGGTCATAGACAAAAGGCAGCGGCCCGGCCGGCCGGCCGTTAAAGGACAGGCCCATGAGGAGGTCATCCCCTTCGGTGTTGAGCCGGAGCGTCGCCCAGTCGTACTCGTAATCCTTGAGGGCTTCGGCGGCCAGGGCCACTTCGGTGTTGGCATCGCCCCCGGCGGTGATCATCTCGGCGCCCCGGACGTGAATGGTTCCGCCCTTGCCGGGAGTGGAATACAAAAAGCCGTCGTCAAAGATCAGCCGCCCTTCGCGGAGCCGGACCGGGACCTTGCCGTTGACGCTGCCCTCGCCGTCGGCCACTGCCACCCCGAGCTGCCGGAGGACCGTCGCCAGGTTCAGCCGATCACAATAGATCGTCACCCCCAGCTCATCGGCGGCCTCGCGGGTCGATATCCGGAAAGCCCCGGTGCCGATGGTGCCCCCGGCCCACCGGCCGGTCAATGACTCCACCAGGATCGTCCCGCCCGGCTCCACCTGATACCGGATTCGCCCGTCGGTAACCTCGAGATCCCCGACCCCGGCCCGGTCAAAAGCCAAGGTCTGGGCCGGAGCGGTCACGCCCCGGAAGAGGTCCGGCATCCGGGCCGACAGGTCGATCCCGGTCACCGCCAGATCGCCCTCGTCGGCGCGGATCAGCCCATCCGTCATGGAAACCGACAGCTCTCCCCGCCGGCCCGCCGGTCCCATCTCGAGATCGACGGTCGCCGATAAGCCCCCGCCAACCCGAAAGCCCGGCACCCCCAAGACTTCCAGATCAATTTCAGGGGCATCCGCCGCCCGACGAGCCGAGACCTCGGCCGTGAAAGCCGGCGGCTCCCCAAAAAACCGGGCCGTTGTCTCGACCCCCAGCCGGAGCCCCGGTATCAACCGGCTCCGATGGGTCGCCGAAAGCTTTAGACCCGACGGGTCCGGATGAATCCGCCCATTCACCCCGCCGAGGGACCGTTCTCCCCAGCGAATCGCCCCCACCGACAGCGTGCCCTCCGGTGTCGGGCCTTCCGAAGCCACAGGCCATCTGAGCGGCAACATCACGGAGACCGGCGAGGCGGACACGCCCAAATCCCCGGCGGCCACCTTCCCGCCATCCAATCTGGCCGTCCCCGCCGCGGTGACGGGGCCGGGGCGGAGCCGGACCGTTCCCTCGACGGCCAGCCGGTCGGCCGTTCCGGTCACGGCTCCGGCTCTAAAATCGATCTCCGGCCAGCCGAACGACCCGGAAAAGGTCCCGACCCGGCCTTCGCCCTCACCGGAAAGCCGGAGGGTCGGTTGGCCGGCCTCGATCCGGACGCCGTTTCCGGAAAACGCGACCCGACCCGGCCCATCCGGCGGGGAAACCGAGCTCAACGACACGGCCCACCGTCCGGCCGCCTCCCGCCACCCGCTCCACTCGACGGCCAGCGGCAGCGGCGAGCCGGGCGACAGGGGCACCGTATCCCCGGCATCGGCCGGGAGCAGTCGGGCCGCCACCCGCCCATCGGCCGCCCAGTCCCCGGCCGGCGTCGGCCGAAGCCGGACGCTAACCTCATCCAGAACGGCGGCAAGGGGCTCGGCCAGCCCGATGGATTGGACCATCAGGTCGAGGCCGTCATCCGGATTCCCGGTCAAACGGAGCCGGACCGGGCCGGATGTCGAATCCGTGGGCCGGAGCCTGACACCAGCCATCCGGCCGGCGTCCAGATGGGCGGTCAGCTCGGCCGACAGGGATTGGAGGGAAACGGGAAACAGGGTCAGGTGAGCCTCCGAGGTGGCCGACAGGTCGCCGCTCAGGTGGAGCCCCGCCGGGCGGGAGGCCAAATCCACAAGCCGCCCCAACCGGAGCGGACCCAGATCGGCCCGGACGGCCAACCGGTTTTGTCGAAGGGAGAGATCGGTGCGGAGGTTGATCGGGGCGCCCAGGATCTCGGCCGCCAGGTGGGCCTCGAAGGTGTCGGGATGGTCCTTCCCGGAGGTGACCGTCAAGTCGAAAGGCAGGGAAAACCGGCCATCCTTGTGATGGACCACCAGATTGGCCTTCCGGATGTCGAGGCGCCCGACATGGATCGGAATATCCGGGGCGGACGCCCGGCCGGGTCGGTCGGCCGACTCGGCGGGAGCCTCGGGGAGCGGCAGCCCCCGGGGGGATATCCGACCCTCGTGTACGGTGAGGTGGAGCGTCGGGGCCCCCACCTCTATCCGGTCGATCCGGCGGCTTATCAGCCCGAATAGGGTGTAGTCGGCCCGGACCGTTTCGATGGTCAGGGTTTCGGCCCCATCCCCGCATAAGCGCAGCAGGCCGATGTCGGCCCCGGTCAGGCCGATCCGGCGGATTTCCACCTCGACGGAATCCACTCCCATCCGCCGGGCCAGGTCCGGGATGACCGCCTTTTCAAGATAAATCGGCCCGTAAAGGATCAGTCCGGCGATCCCCGCCATCAGCAGGAGAGCCACCAGGAGTCCGCCCATGAGGACGGGGGACCATCGCCGGGGGATCACCGGCCTATCGGGCCGATCCGTCGAAGGCGAGCCGCTGCTTTCCGATCCCGGACGATTACTGCCCTGACCGGATCTTGTCCTCAATTTTCCGGAGCTGATCCTGGGTGATGATCCCGAAATCAACCATCACTTGACCGATCCCGTCATCGCGCAAGGCATCGTTTTTGAGAATGTTTTCCGGGGTCCGGAACTCGGTGGGCTTGACATTGACAAAGGTGTTATCCAGGGTGTAGCCGCTCTTGGGCAGCAGCTCCACCTGGGATCCATAGAAGACGATGTGGTAGGATAGCATACCATAGACGATCCCGCCGACTATGGCCAGGGCGATAAGCTGTTTGATCCGTTTCATCATGACTCGTTTTCCTCGATTCGGTTTAGGGACAGGATACTGGATGGGCGTCTGATTGCTTATTCAGGTCCGTCGGGCCGAAGGTACCTCGGCACCGCATCCGCCCATAAGCGATTTTGATCAGCCTTTCAAGCCCCAAATATAGCGCATGGCATCCTAAAATCAAGACGGAAACCATTCCGACTTCAGCCGCGTCCCCCTTGCGGCATCGACCGGGGTGATGGTCCTTTCGGCAGCGGACTTGATGGCTTCTATTTCTTCCAGTGATGGCGTCAGCAGCTTCATTTTCCCCGCTTCATAGGCTTCAAGGATTTCCATCTCTTCTTCGTCGTATTTCATTATTTGCCTTGATTCAGATGATCCACAATTTTCCACATATCCCCCTGAGACAAACAATGTACCACCCATCTAAGTTATATATTTCCGCATATTTTTCAACTACAAAATCGAATATTGCTATTAATCTCTACATAAAATTCAACTTGACATATTCCCTTCCCGTTGTAAAGATGGTTAGCTTGTAGTTTGAATCTATAAAACGTGGAAGGCAGGAAATGGAAGCCGGTAATGCTCAACCAGAAAAAATTAGAAAGCGCATCGAAATAGAGGATTCCCTTCTAAACTCGCGATCTACTATATTCCTGGTCATTAATGGAATTTGGTTATCAGCTATTAGCCTTAAAAAAGATCTCGACACATTTCAAATAATAATACCTGTTTGTGGTATTATCATAAGCATAATGTGGTTTTTGTGCTCAATCCAATCAACTCGGATTATTGCAGCTCTAAACAGGAAGTATTTAGAAGTCAACCAAGATGACTCACTTGAAAAATTTATCGATGGGAAATTATTTAGCCGTACATTTCTTCGGCCAAGTGAATTGATCGGACAGTGGTTACCTCTTTTATTTATAATTATCTGGGCTGTTATACTTTTTCTGTTCGCTTGAAAGAATGAAAACAAAAACACTATGATTAGTTAAAGAAGGAATCAGAAATGGATATAGAAAAGCAGAAAAGGGAAAACTTTATAAGAATACTTCAAAAGCCAACGTCTGAAATGAGGGATATACTTAATAGCAAAAAAGACCGCAAAAACATCGAAGATGGCGATAAAATAATAATTGACAGCAATGTCAAGCGGCTAACGCAAATACTGGGTTATTCATTTAAAAAAAAGAAAGATTACGAAAAATTTTATTTAGATATTGCAAAAGAAGCGGGTCTTCATAAATGGGAAATGGCAAGATTATTATCTCATTTCTCCCAGATGCTTATTGACATATTCTTTCCTAAGTATTTAGTTAACAAGGAAAATGAGGCGCGCATAAGAGCTAACCAACTGAAATATTTAAAAATAAATAGAACGATATCTGAGGTGGAAGATGTTTTGTGTAGAACGCTTTCCGAGCATAAAAGATTCCTTTTTTTTGGAGAAGCTGAAGAAATAAAGTGGGTCGAAAAAAATATAAAAAATATTTGCATTAATTTTCCAGAATCTTATCCCCCACCCATTGATAGCAACACCCCATATCTTGACAAAAAAATAATAAAAGATTTCATCAAAAACTTCATTCAGGTCTTCAATATGAAGTTAAATAAACTTGATAATTTCTTGAATCAATATGAAACTGTCACTTTCAATTCAAATCTATTCCCAACTTATTCAGAAGATGATCTGATTGGAAAAGATTTTGTTTTCTTTACTGATCTACACAATGAAAGGCTTCAAAAGTTTAAAAAAAAGAAACCC
>CAYNGG010000259.1:0-2003 GCA_964396575.1 uncultured Desulfobacteraceae bacterium
ATGGCAAAGTCCAGCCCGCCGGGGATGTCATTCAGCGACTGCGGACCAAGAGCCGCTCATGCCCTTCCAAATATATCTGACCGACGATGCATCCCGCGACCTGGAAGACAGGCATTGCCGTAACGACGGTTATTCCAGGCCTGAGTCCACCTAAAAAAACCTCTCCTTCAAGATCCCCAAAGCTTGTGATATGGTCCGCGTCAGGCGAAACGATTCACATTCCGTAAACCCCAAAAAGAGCAGGGCAACATGGACCGATGGAAGGCGAAGACCCGACTGGTGGTGGCAGTCCTGATGATCGGCGGGCTGATCATGTCCGGCTGCGATGATTCGGAGACCCTGGAGGAGCCCGAAGCCCCGGCATTTGTCGAGGATTACACCCGGCTGACCGGGGGGCTGGATGAGGGCTATCTCCACGAGTACACCGGCGTCGATGACGGCGGGATTGCTCACGTCACGTATTGGACTCTGGCGGCCGGGGAAGCGGCATACGAGGCTTTGCCCGCCAAGGAGCAGGCCAAAGTGGGACTCATCCAGGCCAATGTGCTCCACAGCGCCCTGTTTCAGCCCGATCAACGGGTGGCCGGCTACGAGGCCACCGGGCTGTTGGACACGGCGGGACGTCAACAGCGGGTCGTGCTGAAAGTGCCCAAGACCTGGAACGGCCATCTGGTGGTGGCCGGCACGCCAGGGCTTCGGAACCATTACGCCAACGAGGCGGTCCTCGCCCCCTGGCTGGTGGCCCGGGGCTTTGCCTTCGTGACCGGCGACAAAGGGCTCCTCAACGGCTCCGACACCATGCTCACCGGCACCCATCCATCCCAGCACTGGGGAATCATGATGCTCGACCTGGCCCGATGGGCCTCGGCCCGGATCGAGGCGGCGGTGGGCGAGAAGGTCGATCGGACCTTTGCGATCGGGTTGTCCAACGGCGGCTATCAGGTCCGCCGGGCCCTCGAGCTGGACCATGAGGCGGTGGCGGCTGGAGCCGAACGGCTGTTCGACGGCGGCATCGACTGGTCCGGGGCTTACTGGCCCGCCGATCGGGTTCTGGACGCCGACAACGACGGGACCGTCTCGGTGGCCGAATACGTCGCGGCCAATTCCCTGATCGCCAGCATCGACCGGGCCACGGTGGCCATGGGCTGGGCCTATGGGCCGGATTCGATAACCACCCCTGAAAACTGGGCCGCCACGCCTCCCTATCCGGATGCCCGTGACACCATGCTCGCCTCCGGATTTACTCCGGAATCCGCCATCTCCTGGGGATACTACAACACGATTTTCGACGGCTATAAGGCCGCTCTGCCGGCCTGGAAAGGGGTGGGGTACTACAACCTGGTCTCCTACGTCTATAAGGCCGAGCTCCGAGGGGACACCGCCGAGACGAGCGCCGCCTACACCTGCTATGTCAATCCGGCGAATCCCGATGCCGAGCCGCCCCTCTACGACTGGCTGGAAGCCGGCGAGCATCTGGGATGGAACGCCGAAAGCGTCGCCTGGGCCTTGAAAAACGCCAACACCGGGAGCTTTTCCGCGCCGCTCATCACCGTGGCGGGCCGGGCCGACGCCTTGGTGGCCTACGAAGCCCAGGCCGTGGCCTACGCGGACCTCGTGGAACAATACGGAAACCCCGAGCTGTATCGGCTCTATACCATTGAAAACGCCGGCCATGTGGACGCCCATGCCGACGGTGCCGGGGATTTCGACTTCAACGGGGTCCCGGGCGACGAAGGGGCCGCCGACCGCCTGACCCCCATGCAGCCCTATGTCCAGAAAGCCTTTGACGATCTCGTGACCTGGGTTCAGACCGGCGCGGCCGCTCCGCCCAGCCAGGCCATCCCCACCGACCCCGCCAACGACATAACCGATCCGAAAGCCGTCGGCTATTTCGGAAACGCCATGGCCGACCGATAACCTCCGGGCCGGACATAAGCCAACATTCGCGTTTTTGATTAAACCGGGCCGCTTGCCCTCGCAAGCGGCCCGGTTGCGTTCAGGCC
>CAYNGG010000259.1:2103-6029 GCA_964396575.1 uncultured Desulfobacteraceae bacterium
GGCCCGGTTGCGTTCAGGCCGGGTTCGGCGAGCCCAGGGCCGGCCATGGTTTGCACCGCCCCAAAACACAAAAAGCGAATCCGCCAGAGAGAAACTCTGAGCAGATTCGCTTTTATAAAAATGGTGGAGGCGGCGGGAGTCGAACCCGCGTCCGAAAGCATTCCGCAACGACATCTACATACATATCCCGAATTTTAAATTCGCCGGATCAGGGCTCCTTCAGGCGGGATCCCCGAGCGGCTAGCCCATCTAAAGTTTCGCCGTTACAGAGACAGGCGGTCCGTAGCGGCTATCCTGTTTTGTCGACGCCCTTTCCGGACCCACAGGAGAGATACCGGGAGGACGTTGGCCCTAAGCGGCCAAGGCGTAGTTATAATCGTCTGCGATTATATTTATTCCCCACCATTTAACGAGTAGCGGGAACCTCGGTATGCAGCCGATGCTTCTTTACCTCCGTCGAAGCCGTTTCGCCCCCATTGGCTTGCCTGGACGGTGAGGTTATGTAAAAGAGCAATGAATGAATTGCTTATTCACTAATATAACGCCCACTGACCTCTTGTCAAGAACCGAGTCGATATCGCCCTCCGGAACGGACCGGCTCAAACGATGATCATGGCCAATACGCGCATCTATTCTGACGCCATCATGACCTTGCTACATTGACAAGGCGGCCTGTGTGATTATCTTGATTTCAAGTCAGATTAGCTACTTAAATAATTTCCTGGAAAGGAGATGAACGATATGCGGTTTGATAAATTCACCATTAAATCCCAGGAGCTCATCGGCAACGCCCAGAGCCTGGCATCCCGGTACGGCAACCAGCAGATCGAGCCGGAACACTTTCTGGCCGCGGCCCTGGACGAGGGCGAAGGCGTCTCCACGTCTGTGCTCCGGAAGCTCGGCGTCTCCCCGGAGGCGGTCCACGGGGAGGTCCTCGCGGCCATCGAAGCCCTGCCCAAGGTCAGCGGCGCCGGAGAGGTCTATCTCTCGAACCGGTCCAAGGCGGTCCTCAACGCGGCCTTTTCCGAAGCCTCCAACATGAAGGACGAATACGTCAGCATCGAGCACATCCTGTTGGCCATCGCCGAGGAAAAGGGCGGCCGGGCCGCTCAAATTCTGTCCGCTAAAGGGGTGAGCCGGGACGCGATCCTCCGGGTCCTCATGGATATCCGGGGGTCCCAGCGGATCACCGATCCGAACCCCGAGGAAAAGTACCAGGCCCTGGACAAGTTCAGCAAGGACCTGACCGACCTGGCCCGCCGGGGAAAGCTCGACCCGGTGATCGGGCGCGACGAGGAGATCCGGCGGATCGTCCAGGTCCTCTCCCGGCGGACCAAGAACAACCCGGTCCTCATCGGCGAACCGGGGGTCGGCAAGACCGCCATCGTCGAGGGCCTGGCTCAGCGGATCGTGGCCGGCGACGTCTCCGAAACCCTCAAGAACCGCCGGCTGGTGGCCCTCGACATGGGCTCCCTGATCGCCGGGGCCAAGTATCGGGGCGAGTTCGAGGACCGGCTCAAAGCGGTCCTCAAGGAGATCGAGCGGGCCGAGGGAGAGATCATCCTCTTCATCGACGAGCTCCACACCCTGGTGGGCGCCGGCGCCGCCGAAGGGGCCGTGGACGCATCCAACATGCTCAAACCCGCCCTCGCCCGGGGAACCCTCCGATGCGTCGGGGCCACCACCATCAAGGAATACCGGAAGCACATCGAAAAGGACGCGGCCCTCGAACGTCGGTTCCAGCCGGTCAACGTCCGGGAGCCCAACGTCGAGGACACCGTCTCCATTCTCCGGGGCTTAAAGGAGAAATACGAGGTCCATCACGGGGTCCGGATCACCGACTCGGCCCTGATCGCGGCGGCCACCCTCTCCGACCGGTACATCACCGACCGGTTTCTGCCGGACAAGGCCATCGACCTGATCGACGAATGCGCCTCCAAGCTCCGGATCGAAATCGACAGCATGCCCTCGGAGATCGACGAGGTCCAGCGGAAGATCACCCAGGCCGAGATCGAGCGGGAAGCCCTCAAAAAGGAGACGGACAAGGCCTCGGTGGAGCGCCGGGAGAAGATCGACGCCGAGCTGGCCGACCTCCGGGAGACCCTCGGCGAGATGAAGGCCCGCTGGCAAAACGAAAAAGAGGTGATCGATAACATCCGGCAAATCAAGGAGGACCTCGAGCGGGTCGGCGGCGAGGCCCAGCGGGCCGAACGGGAGGGCGACCTCGCCCGAGTCGCCGAGCTCCGCTACGGCCGCGAGACGGAGCTCAAGCAGCAGCTCGAGGAAGCCAAGGCCCGGATGGATGAGCTCCGCCAGTCATCCCAGATGCTCAAGGAAGAGGTGGACGACACCGACATCGCCGAGGTCATCTCCCGGTGGACCGGCATCCCGGTGAGCAAGGTCCTCGAAGGGGAGCGGGAAAAGCTGGTGGAGATCGAGTCCCGGCTCCAGCAGCGGGTGGTCGGCCAGCACGAAGCCATCTCGGCGGTGGCCAACGCCGTCCGCCGGGCCCGGTCCGGCCTCCAGGACCCGAACCGGCCCATCGGCTCCTTTATCTTCATGGGACCCACCGGCGTGGGCAAGACCGAGCTGGCCAAAGCCCTGGCCGAGCTGATGTTCGACTCGGAAAACGCCACCATCCGGATCGACATGACCGAGTACATGGAAAAGCACGCCGTGGCCCGCCTGATCGGGGCGCCGCCGGGCTACGTCGGCTACGAGGAAGGGGGCTATCTCACCGAGGCGGTCCGCCGCCGGCCCTATTCGGTGGTCCTCTTCGACGAGGTGGAGAAGGCTCACCCGGAGGTCTTCAACGTCCTGCTCCAGATCCTCGACGACGGCCGGATGACCGACGGTCACGGCCGGACCGTGGACTTCAAGAACACCATCATCATCATGACCTCCAACGTCGGCAGCCGGTTTATCCAGGAGCTCGAGGAATCCCGGCGGGACGAGATGGAGCGGCGGGTCAATGAAGCCCTCCGGGCCACCTTCAAGCCGGAGTTTCTCAACCGGGTCGATGAGATCATCATCTTCCACAACCTCAGCGAGGAGCAGATTGCCCGGATCGTCGCCATCCAGATGGACCGGCTCCGGGAGCGCCTGGCCCCGATGCACCTTACGCTGACCCTCTCCGACGCGGCCACCGAGTTTCTGGCGGAAAAGGGCTACGACCGGGTTTACGGGGCCCGGCCCCTCAAGCGAGCCATCCAGCGGCACGTGGAAAACCCGCTGTCCCTCGAGATCCTCAAAGGCCATATCCCCGAAGGGAGCCAGATCCTGGGGGACCTCGACGGGGAGGAGATCGTTTTTAAAACCCGGTAAACCGGCAGCGACCCCTTTGGATGAATCGGGACCTCCGGCATAATTCATCCCAAACGTCCTTCCACGGAGAAACCCGGTTTAATCTGACATCCTCCAAACCTTTTTGCATCAGTCTGACAAATTCCGGCGACTGGGAAAGAGCGATATTTTCTTTATAATTTTCAACATCATCCAAAATTGAAAGGATTTTTCTGAAATTTTCGATGGAAAGGATTACCGCCGTCGGATTGCCCTTTTCGTCAACAATATATTGTCGCACAAGTGACTTTTCCATTAAACCCGCTCCTTAATGATGATAGCCCGATTCTGACGGGCGTCTTGAATCATATTCAGTCGCATTGTACCGACTTGGGTCCCCGTTTTCAAGGTCAATCCCGTGATAGCTTCGGGGGACATTCAGGGACCCAAGGCCGGCCCGAGTCCCACCCGCGAGGCCGTCGAAACCCGCCTGACAAGGTCGGACACATAGGTCCCCCCCTGCATCTCCAATCTCCCCACCTCCGCCTCGACGGCCGCGGATCACCCGCTTTTCGATCCGGGTTCCGGGGGCTAAACCGTTTCGTGCAGCCCCGGCATGGAAATGATTCTGTTGAAAACCCCGG
>CAYNGG010000260.1:0-6018 GCA_964396575.1 uncultured Desulfobacteraceae bacterium
GGAGCCGGCATCTTGCCGGCTGGAAGCCGCTTCCACTTTGAGAGCCAATGTAAAGCAGGGGGCGACCGGCCGGTCGCCCTGCTGGGTTCCGGACCTCTATAAGTAAACCACCACCGCCCCGCCCTCCCGGCGGCCGCCTTCCCAGTCAAAGGCGAAGACCTGTTTCTCCCGTTTGAGTCGGGCGATCTCCGCTTTGGCCACCTTGGGCAGGACCGGTCCCGCCTCCGAGTGCTTGCCTTTGCCGACGATGATCCTGACGGTCCGAAGTCGGCGGGACTTTGCCAGTTGAATAAAGGCGACCACTCGTTCGGCCGCTTCCAGGGCGGTGGCGCCGTGGAGATCCATTTCGTCCTGGGGCGGCGGGTAATCGGCCTTGCGGGCCGCCACCGGCCGTTCCCGGTCCCTGACCGCACCCCGATCCTTTTCAGCCAGGACCGCCGACAAATCCGTCCCGGCCATGGCGGCGTCGAGGAGCTCGGCGAAATCCGGCTCCGGCTCAGACACCGGCGGCCGGTCCGGGCGATCCCCCAGAAACGCCCGCCGGATGTCATCTTCGCGGGTGAGGATTCGGACCCCTGAGCGGGTCCGAGGGGGACCCTTTCCCCCTTTGTCGCCGGCCGGCTGACGACGGGCGGCCCGCTGAGCCCGCCGTCGAGCATGCTTTTCGGCCTGGCGTCGGCGAGTCGTCTCCCGGACTTCCGGCGGGCGGGGGACCGGATCGCTTGCGGAGGCGGAAGGGGGCTCGGGGTCTGGCGGGGATTTAGACTTCGGAGAGGGAACGACGGGGGCGTCGGGCGCCTCGCCCGGTTCGGGACGCCACCGCCGGAAGAGCCGCCGGATCAGGGCACGCATGGAATTTTCGACGGCTGGAGCCGGCCCCGGTATCCCGGATATCCGGTCACCGGATCATTCACGCCGCCGGCCCTGACCGGTTGACCAGCATGTTCAGGGCCGACGTCACATCGGGATTGGCCGCCTCGAAGGCCATGATCCGTTCCCGGTCAAAGATGTTGTCCACCGTCGGCGGCTCCATCTCGATGGGGGCTTTCCGGGAGATATACTCCAGGACCACCGACAGGGCATAGCAGGATAGCGGCTCGAACAGCTCACCTTCCCCCAGCTCGGGCATCTCCGGCGGGTAACCCCGCTGGTACTGGATGATCTCCATCACCGCCGCGAGCATCATCATGGCGGTCTCGTCCTCGAAGAGATCCTCGTCCACCGGGTCCGCCGCGCCGTCACCGATGACATCCCGGAGAAAATCCACGGCGGCCGCGTAAATCTCGTCGAGCCACTCGAGGGTCAAGTTCTGAGGCAGCACCGCTTCGGCGCCCCGGGAGATCACCTCGTCGATAAAATCGTTGAGCATGGCCTTCCTTTCGTCCATGATCATCGTTTAGGCCATTCGTATCACCCGGCTCATCAAACCCTCCCCCCGTCCCCTCTTTCTGAAGCAGGGCGGCCGCAAGGGCCGCCCCCTACAAAATGCGGGCGGGACGCCCGCGCTCCCGGGAAAGACCTCCGAGGTTTTCAAAACATCGGAAATCTCTAGTCGCACCGGCGTCCGGCACTCCCTGGAGCACGAAAATGTATTTTTCGCCGTCCATGCGCCAGGATTCATCCCCACGCACGAGGCCGGCACAAACTCTGATCAATTCCGGGTTAAACATGCCGGACAGATGCGGGAAGGCAATCCCCGCCATAGAAGGGGGTTAGAAGTTCGAACGCCGTGTGGCCGAAATGATGATCAAGGCCCTCCTTTCATTTCTTTTGATACCCTGACCCGTCGGGGCCAAATCCTAAATTTAAAATCGCAAATCACAAATCCTATCTCTGGTACTGAGTGGTCTCCAGCCAGACAAAGCCGTATGGCCCCAAATGGAGCGAGTCCTCGGATGAATAGGTCACCCCGGAGATGTGGTCCGTGAACCGGTAGCCGAGCCCGTAAACCCGGAGCCGGTTTTCCCGCATGACCTGGGGGTGCTCGGAAAAATTGTTGACGATGAGGAGCCGCTGGCCGCCCTTCTGTCGGATGTATCCGAAAAGGTGGGGATTTTCAGTGCGAATAACCTCCATGCCGCCATTGTGTAAAGCCGGCTGGGCTTTTCGAAGCTTGATCAGGCTGGCCACATCGCGAAACAGCCGCCGCTCCACCGTCTCCGGGTCCCGCCATCGCTCGTCGTCCCAGCGGACCTTGGGCCGATGCACCCACCGGCTGTCCCGGGCCTTCCGGGTATCGGTGATGTAAGAGTAGTCGTTCAACATCCCCCACTCCTCCCCCAGGTAAATGAGCGGAATGCCCCCGATGGACAGGATGATGCTCCGGAGCATGACGATCCGTCGCATGGCCATATCGATCAGGAGGGGGTCGTTGGCGTTCAGTGCCCCTTCCAGGCCCGCGAGGGATGCCAGGGTCCCGGAGACCCGGGCATCACCGCTGTCCGGGTCGAGCTGAAAGGGCACTCCCCGGGCAAAGGAGCCGGGGAAATCGCCGGTATAAAAGGCGTTGAGAAACCGCCGATGGGCCGCCGGGTCGATCCCCAGCTCCCAGGCATCCGCATCATCGAAGGTCCAGCCGATGTCGTCGTGGCAGCGGAGATAGTTGACCCAGGCGCAGTCATCCGGAATCCGGCTCCGCTTCCGCATGGCATGTTCCAGGAGCCGGACCTCCCGGGTCGCCAGGCCATCCCAGAGCAGGGCCATGAGCATGGGGTTGTAGGAGAGCTGGCATTCCTCGGTATGGATGTAGCGGAGCACCTCGTCCGGATGGACGATGGCCTCGGACTTGAACAGCAGCGACGGAGCCGCGATCCGGGCCATCGCGTTGAAGGCCCGGATGATCTGGTGAGCCTCGGGCTGGTTCTCGCAGTCCGTCCCCATCCGCTTCCAGATAAAGGCTACCGCGTCGAGCCGGAGGACCTCCACGCCAACATTGGCCAGAAACAGCATCTCCTCGACCATGGCCCGGAAGACCTCCGGATTGCCGTAATTTAAATCCCACTGGAAGCTGTTGAAGGTGGTCCAGACCCAGCGGCGCATCCCTGCATGCCAGGTAAAGCTCCCCCGGCGGACCTCGGGGAAGATGTCCCGGAGGTTCGCCTCGTACTGGTCCGGAATCGTCCGGTCGGGAAAGAAGTAATAATAGTCCTGGAAGACCGGATCTCCGGCCTGAGCCCGGACGGCCCAATCGTGCTCATCCGATGTGTGATTAAAGACGAAATCGATGACGAGGCTGATCCCGGCGGCTCGAAGGGCGTCGGCCAGAGCCTGAAGGTCCTCCATGGTGCCGAGATCGGGGTCCAGTTGGCGAAAGCTGTTGACCGCGTAACCGCCGTCACTGTCCCCGGCCGGGACGGCGAAGGGCGGCATCAAGTGGAGGTAGCTCAGCCCGAGCTCCTTGAAATAAGGGATGTGGTCGTGAAGCCGCGAGATGTTGTCGGCGAAGAGATCGATGTAGAGAACGCCGCCGACCATCTCCGGGGATTGAAACCACTGGGGATCGGCTTCCCGCTCGGCGTCCAGCGCCTTCAGGCCCGATGGACGGGCCAGCCAGGACCGGGCGGCGGTGACGAGGATCTCTTCGAGATGATAGAAAAAGTCGTAGTGACCGCCGTACAGGCTGACCAACCCGGCAAACAGGCGAGGCCAGACGGCCCGAAGCCGTCGATCAAAGGCCGCCCAGTCCTCGGGATCGGCCGCCGCCGCCTCGGCAAATCTTGCTTCCAGCCGGGGCATCAGCCGGGAAAGGGAAATCTGAATATGCCGGGTGATCCAATCTTCGGTCATAAGTCGTTAGGCTCCTTGGCACCATCCATCTCGACCATATTTCCAATTCCTGGATGGTCAGTCGTAAGATGGGTTGAATATCCATCATTGCAAGGGCTGAGGAATTCGGTTATACTCTTTTTGTTCTACACTTTGGATAGACCCATCTTAATCGAGCCTAAAACTTTCAAGATAACACGCTGTCAATCATGACACAAGCTAGGAATTATCTTGCATCCAAGACTCACCGGTTTGACGGGGTCGGCTTCCGGATCGCCGTCGGACTCTGGGCCACCTGCTGCCTGGCTATCGGCGTTGTTCCGACCGCCCAGGGCCAGCCCCCTCAGACACTTTCGCCCATGAGCCTGACTCGGGCCGTCATGTGCGAAGAGGTTCGGGACCGGCAGCCGGTCCGTCCGACCGTCCTCTTTTCCATCTCCCTCAGCCGGGCTCACTGCTTCACCACTTTCACCAACATCCCGGAAAAGACGCTGATCTACCACCGCTGGTACCGCCGGGACGTCCTCAACACCACCATCCGCCTGGCCGTCAATCCACCGATTTGGGCAACCTATAGCAACATCCAGCTCCGGGAGTCGGACAAAGGCCCCTGGCGGGTGGAGATCACCGACGACCGGGGCACCCATTACGGGACCCTCCGGTTCAGCGTGACGGATTGAGCGTGACGAGCGCCCTGGCCGAGCTCATCCGGACGATTCGGTGGCAGGACGCCGTCGACATCCTCTTAAACAGCTACATTTTGTTCCGCCTCTACGTGCTCCTGCGGGGGACCAACATTTTCCACGTCCTCATCGGCATCGTAATGCTCTGGCTCTTCCAGCGGGGCGCGGTCGCGCTGGGCCTGATCGTCACCAGTTGGGTGCTCCAGGGCCTGACCGCCGTGACGGTGCTGATCATCATCGTGGTCTTCAGCGCCGAGATTCGATCTCTTTTCGCGACCCGGAGTCTGCGCTATTTGCTCTGGGGCGTCGACCGGCGGGACCGGGTCGCGAGCGCGACCGAGGAGATCATCGCCGACGCCATTTTCGAGATGGCCCGGAAGCACGTGGGCGCCCTGGTGGTCATCCCCGGTCAGAAGGCGGTTTCCGGGTTCATCCGGAACGGAATCCCCTGGCGGGGAATCCTCTCCAAGGAGATGCTCCTGACCATCTTCTGGCACAACAACCCCGTTCACGACGGGGCCGCGATTATTCGGGGGGATCGGGTCACGGAGGTGGGGGCGATCCTCCCGCTCAGCCAGCGGATGGACCTGCCCAAATACTACGGCACACGGCACCGGGCCGCCATCGGGATGTCCGAGGTCTCCGACGCCCTGGTGATCGCGGCTTCCGAAGAGCGCGGGGTGGTGGTGTCGGCCCACGAGGGCCAGGTCGAGGTGATGAGCAACCGGTCGGCGCTGAAGGACCGGATCGAAACTCACCTGGGGCCCCGGCGTCAGCCCTGGCTCATGGCGGGACGGGACCGAATGAAGCTGGCCGCGGCCGGAATGGCGTCCCTGCTGTTCATTGGGGGAATCTGGTTTGTCATGAGCCGGGGGATGAGCGCCCTGATCACCCTCGAGACGCCCGTCGAATACGTGGATCGCGCCGAGAACATGGAGATCATCAACACCTCGGTCGATCGGGTCCGTCTCCACCTGAGCGGCTCCCAGATGCTGCTTCAATCACTCCGGCCCGAGCAGATCCGAGTGCGGATCAACCTCAGAAAGGCATCGGTGGGGTACAATGTCTTTCCGATCACCGACGACAACATCGTCCTGCCGCCGGGGATCATGCTGACCAAGGTGGAGCCCCGGATTCTGGAAATGCAGGTTGACGCGCGGGTTACCCGGGCCGTGCCCGTCCAGGTGAAATGGTCCGGCACGCTCCGGGAGGACCTGATCATGACCGCCGTCCGGATCACGCCCAGGCGGGTGGAGATCACCGGCACCAGCCGGGCCGTCGATCGGGTGAGCACCATCTATACGGAGCCGGTGCCTCTCGGCCCCATCACGGGGGACGGACGGACGGCGGCGGCGCTGGCCCTCGACGGGGAAAACATCCGACCGGCACCAACGGCTCCGGGTCAGGTCACCGTGGAATACGAGGTCCGGCCGCGGCTCTGAGGATCAGGGCGGCAGGCGATGGTACCGGCTGACCCGGAGGATGGGCCAGCGCCGCCGGGACCGGCAGGCCACCCGGACCCGCTCACGCGGAAGCGCCCCCAGAGCCCGGCCCGCGGCCATAACACGAT
>CAYNGG010000261.1:0-5996 GCA_964396575.1 uncultured Desulfobacteraceae bacterium
TATTAAACTGAGCCCCCCGGCTCCTTTCCTCGACCGGGAAGGGGGTCGGGCGGGTCCCAACGGAGCCTCATGACACCATACACCGTTTACCATCTGCGTCCGGGGGTCCAGGTCCGCCGGGAGGCCTTCGGGCTGCTGTTCTACAATTATAAGGGTCCCCGGCTCTACTTCGTCCCCTCCCGGGACCTCATCGCGCCCGACTTTTTTGACGGGCGCGAGACCGTCGGGGATTTGGTGGCCGGGATCGCCGGCCGCCACGCCTGGCCAAACCAGTGGATCTCGGACCGGGTTGACCAGGTCCTGGGGGTACTCGAGGAAAAGGGGTTGATTCATGGGCAATCAGTATGTTGAAATGGGGCTTTCCGCCCCGGTCAACGCGACGTGGGAAGTCACTTTCAAATGCAATCTCTCTTGCGTTCACTGCCTGTCGGATTCCGGGCGGAAGCGTCCGGGTGAGCTGACGACCGAAGCGTGCCGCCGGGTCATCGATCAACTGGCCGAACAGAAGGTCTTCCAGTTTAACATCGGCGGCGGGGAGCCGTTTGCTCGGCCCGACTTCCCGGACCTTATGGAATACGCCCACGAAAAGGGGATGGTTACCTGCATCAGCACCAACGGCACCCTCATCACCAAAGCCCTGGCCCAGCGGCTGGACACGGGGCTGGTTTACATCCAGGTGAGCCTGGACGGGGCCACTCCCGAATCCAACGACGCCATCCGGGGCAAGGGAAGCTTTAAGGCGGCCATGACCGCCCTGGACCACCTCCACGGCCGGGGGATCGAGGTGAGCATCAACACGGTTCTGACCCGGCTGAGCTTTCCGGAGCTGGACCAGCTCCACGACCTGGCCGCTTCAGTGGGCGCCAAGCTCCGGGTCTCCCGGTTTCGGCCCTCGGGACGGGGCAAGGTATCCTGGTCGGACCTCAACGTCTCTCAGGACCAGATGGCGGCCTTTTCCGGATGGCTGAACCAGCACCTGGGGGTCTCCACGGGCGACTCCTTCTTTTCGGTCACCACCGAGGAGCGGCGCTCCCTGGGTCTCAACATGTGCGGGGCCTGCAAGCTCACCTGCTGCGTCTCTCCAAAGGGCGAGATCTACCCCTGCGCCTTTCTCCAGGACCCGGACTTCCGGGCCGGCAAGCTCCCCGAGGACCGGTTCGAAGACATCTGGCGGGACTCGCCGGTCTTTGCCGCCTTCCGGGAGCTGGAGATCAAGTCCTGCGAAAGCTGTCACCGGTTCGACCTCTGCCACGGCGGGTGTCCGGCTATCGCCTTCCACACTCAGCGGAAGCTCGGGGTTCCCGACCCCGGCTGTCTGGCCAATTGCGTGACGGTCAAGTCGTTGGATACATTCGAAAAACACCTCGCCTCGGCGGCGGCGGCTCACTGATGGACCCGGTGGCCGGCGGCGGATATTTTCTGGGGCCGGGGGTGGAGCTCCATCCCGGGCCTCGCGACGAGCTTGGATCGGCCGTGCTGGTTCAGCCCGATCCTCTCCGGGCCATCCGGGTCAACCCGTCGGCGGCCGCGCTTTTGGAACAATGTCGGTCCGGTCTGCCGGCCGCCCGGCTCGACGCCACCCCCGCTGTTCGAAAGTTTATCGACGCTCTCCTCGGCGCCCGGCTCCTGGAATGGCGCCCCGGCCCACTATCTCCTGACGCCCCGTCCGTTTCCATCATCGTGCCGGTGTACAATCGGGCCGGGGAAATCGGAGACTGCCTGGCCGCTCTCTTCGATCTGGACTACCCCGAATCCCGGCGGGAAATCATCGTCGTGGATGACGCTTCCACCGACAACAGCGCCCAGGTCGTCCGGACCTACCCGGTCCGGCTGCTGACCGGCGCCGAGAACGAGGGTCAGTCGGCCGCAAGAAACCGGGGTGTCGAGGCGGCCAGGGGCGAGATCGTTGCCTTTATTGACAGCGACTGCATCGCCGACCCCGACTGGCTGTCGGCGCTGGTTCCTCCCTTTGCGGACCCTCGAGTGGCCCTGGTGGGCGGCTACGTGGGCGCCTGGTCCCATCAGACTCGCCTGGATCGGTTCGAGGCCGTCGGATCACCCCTCAACATGGGAGACCGCCCCCTCATCGGCGAAGGTGACCGGTCGGTGCTTTACGTCCCCACCTGCAACATGCTGGTCCGTCGATCGGCTTACCTTGCCACGCCGTGGGGTGGACTCGACCCCGCCCGTCGAGTGGGCGAGGACGTCGATCTCTGCTGGCGCCTGATGGACGCGGGCCACCGGATACTGTATCTTCCCCGGGGCCGGGTCCGCCACCGGCATCGGAACCGGTTCTGGCCGGGGTTTGTCCGCCGGTTCGAGTACGGGACTTCGGAGCCCGCCCTGTACGCAACCCATCGGCGAGCCGCCAAGCGGTTCCCCTGGCAGACCGGGGGCGCCCTCTGTTTGGGCCTGACATCTTTGGGCGCCGTCGTCGCCCCGGCCATCCTGCTGCCGGCCGCCGGCGCGGTTCTGCTGGCTGAGGCGGTTCTACGAAAGCGGGCCATGGACCGGATGACCGCCGCCTCCTTGCCGTTCTGGAGCATCCTTCGGGCCACCGCCCGGAGCCACCTGCTTCTCGGGTACTACCTGAGCCACCATGTCATCCGATATCACCTGCCGCTGCTGGCCGCCCTGACGGCCTTCTTCCCGAGCCTTTTGCCGCTCACTCTGGGGCTTCTGGCCTTGCCCATAACCGTCACCTACGTCCGGCACCGGCCGGAGCTCGACCCAATTACTTACGGCGCCTGCTTTCTGGCTGAGCAGGTTTTTTACGGCGCCGGCGTGCTCCGGGGGAGCATTCAACACCGCCACCTGAAATGCTACCGGATCTCGTTCGCCCGAGCGGGATTTCTCAAGCGATCCCCGAGCCGCGCGGCCGATCGGTTCAAAGCCCGACTGAGGGCCTGGATGGAGCGTCCCGGATGGATGCCCTTTCGATAGCCTACGCCGCTCTGGTCGCTCGACTCCGGGAGATGGGCCCGATCCTGGTGGCCTTCTCCGGCGGGGTCGATTCGACTTTCCTGCTCAAGGCCGCTCACGATGCCCGGCCCGACGGGGTCCTGGCGGTCACCGCCCTGTCCGAAACCACTCCGGCCCACGAGCAGGCCGATGCTGAGCGCCTGGCCGCGGCCATCGGGGTCCCTCACCTGACGGTGGCCACCCGGGAGCTGGACCAACCGGCCTTCACTGATAACCCGCCGGAAAAATGCTACTTATGCAAACGGCTCCGGTTCGGGCGGCTCGTCGAGCTGGCCGCCGACCGGCGGTATGCGGCTGTGGTCGATGGCGAAAACGCCGATGATGAGGGCGACTACCGCCCCGGCTCGAAGGCGGCCCGGGAGCTCGGGGTCCGGAGCCCGCTCAAGGAAGCCGGGCTGACCAAGGCGGAGATCCGGGAGCTTTCCCGGCGGGTCGGCCTTCCCACCTGGAACAAGCCGGCCTATGCCTGCCTCGCCTCCCGGATTCCTTACGGCCAGCCCATCACGGCGGAGAAGCTCCGCCGGGTGGATAGAGCCGAGGACGCCCTCCGGGCCCTGGGGCTCACGGGCGCGGTCCGGGTCCGGCACGATAACGGGACCGCCCGGATCGAGGTCTCCCCCGAGGACATCCCCCGCTTGGCCGCCGACCCCTTGCGCCTCCAGGCCGTAACGGCGATCCGCGCCGTCGGCTTCTCTTATGTCACCCTCGACCTGGAAGGATATCGCCAGGGGAGCTTGAATCGGGAATTGTGAAGTGTGAATGGTGAAGTGTGAAAAGGTGCCCCGAACCACGCTTTAAACGTCACACTTCAAGCTTCACACTTCAAACTTCAAAAGGAGATATTTAATGGATACCAAATTCTTAAAAGGTTTGCTGGATCAGGTCCACAGCGGGCGGATGGCACCGGACACCGCTCTGGACGCCCTCAAGCATCTGCCCTTCGAGGACCTGGGCTATGCCCGGATCGACAATCACCGCTGCATCCGGAACGGGGTGCCCGAGGTGATCTACTGCGAGGGCAAGACCCTCGAGCAGATCGCGGGGATCGCCCGGCGGATCGCCCGCCACCATGACAATATTCTGGCCACTCGAGCCGGCCGGGAGGTCTTCGAGACGGTCCGGGCGGTCACCGACGACTGCATCTACCACGAGGCGGCCCGGATCGTGGTTATCCAGCCCCGGGAGGTGGATAAAACCGGACACATCGCCGTGGTCACCGCCGGGACCTCAGACATCCCGGTTGCTGAAGAGGCCGCCATCACCGCCGAAGTCCTCGGCAACCGGGTAACCCGGATTTTCGACGTGGGCGTGGCCGGCATCCATCGCCTTTTGGCGGTCACCGAAGAGCTCTTCACCGCCAACGTGGCCGTGGTGGCGGCCGGGATGGAGGGAGCCCTGGCCTCGGTGGTGGGCGGTCTGGTCTCCTGCCCGGTCATCGGCGTGCCCACCAGCGTGGGCTACGGCGCCAGCTTCGGCGGAGTCGCCGCTCTCCTGTCCATGCTCAATAGCTGCGCCTCCGGGGTCTCGGTGGTCAACATCGACAACGGCTTCGGGGCCGGCTACCAGGCCAGCCTCATCAACCACGCCGCGGCCTCAGCCCCTCAAGACAAGGACCACGCCGATGACGGAGCTGATGCCGAACCCGCCAGACCCGCCGCCGGGCTGGCCCGAATCTCCTGACCCGCAAAGGATACGCACCCCATGACCATCGCCTATTTCGACGGATTCGCCGGCGCCAGCGGCGATATGATCCTCGGCGCCCTTCTGGACGCCGGCCTGCCCATCGACCGGCTCCGGACCGACATCGCCCGGCTGGGCCTGAGCCATTACGAGCTCCACTTCGAGCCGGTGGTCAAGGGAGGGATCGCCGGCAGCCGGGCCATCGTGACCGTGGATGACCACCACCACGGTCACCATGGCCGCCACCTCCATCAGATCGAAACAATCATCAAGACCAGCGACCTCGACCCGGCCGTCAAGGACACCAGCATCCGGATCTTTCGCCGTCTGGCCGATGCCGAAGCCAAGGTCCACGGGACCTCGGTCGAGTCGATCCATTTCCACGAGGTCGGGGCCATGGACGCCATCATCGACGTGGTGGGCGCCGCCGCCGGAATCGCCGCCCTCGGCATCACCGAAATCCACTGCGCGCCTCTCCACGTGGGCAGCGGGACGGTGGACTGCGCCCACGGGACGCTCCCCGTCCCGGCACCCGCGACCCTCGAGCTGATCCGGGGGATTCCGGTCTATTCCACCGGGGTCAACGGCGAGCTGCTCACTCCCACAGGCGCCGCCATCCTCACGACCGTGGCCGACGGGTTCGGCCCCATGCCCGCGATGACCGTCGAAACCGTGGGCTACGGCGCCGGAACCGCCGACCGGTCGATCCCCAATCTCCTCCGGCTCTGCCTGGGACCGGCCGACGGCCCAGGCCGATGGCGTGACTACGAGACCGACCGGATGGCGGTCATCGAGACCTCCATCGACGACATGAGCCCCCAGATCTACGAGCACCTCATGGCCCGAGCCTTCGACGCCGGCGCGGTGGACCTCTACCTCACCCCGGTCCAGATGAAAAAAAACCGGCCCGGGACCCTGGTGACGGTCTTATGCCCGCCGGATCGAGTGACCGCCCTCGCCGATATCCTCATCCGGGAGACCACCACCATCGGCATCCGCTGGCGGACCGAGCATCGGATCAAGGCCACCCGCCAGATCGAGGGAATCGACACGACCTACGGCCCGGTCAAGGTCAAGATCGCCCGGAAAGGCGACACGGTGATCAATCTCACTCCCGAATACGAGGACTGCAAACGGCTGGCCGAGGAACAGGATGTCCCCCTCAAGGTGGTGATGGCCGCCGCATGGGCCGCCGCGGTGGAGGGCTACGGAAACCCGGCATGAGCCAATTGAAGTGTGAAGTGTGAAAGATTTCCGAGGTTTCCAAAACTTTGGAAAGCTCGGATGTTTACATTTCACCATTCCCTCGTCGGGGAACCGAATCGCTTGTTGAC
>CAYNGG010000262.1:0-3761 GCA_964396575.1 uncultured Desulfobacteraceae bacterium
GCGGCCCGGCTGTGGTCGGCGATGACCTTCATGGCCACGTCCGATTCGAAGGAGTCCCCCCGGCCCCTGCCGGAGAGGCTTTCGGCCTTTTCCATGATGGGGATCATCAGGTCGATATCGTAGTTGGTCGGGGCGTCCTGGATGATCGAAACCACCCGCTCCAACCCCATGCCGGTGTCGATGCTCGGCTTGGGCAGCGGCTCCATCTTTCCGGAGGCGTCCCGGTTGAACTGCATGAACACGAGGTTCCAGATTTCCAGCCACCGGTCGCACTCGCAGCCCACGGCGCAGTCGGACCGGCCGCAGCCGTGCTCGGGTCCCCGGTCGTAATGGACTTCGGAGCAGGGGCCGCAGGGGCCGGTGTCGCCCATGGCCCAGAAATTGTCCTTCTCATCAAAGCGGAGGATCTTTTCCGGGGGCACGCCGATCCGGTTCTCCCAGATGTCGTGGGCCTCTTCGTCATCAAGGTAGATGGAGACCCAGAGTTTGTCCTCGGGGAAGCCGTAGCCGTTGGTCAACAGGTCCCAGCCGTACTCGATGGCCTTTTCCTTGAAGTATTCCCCGAAGGAAAAGTTGCCCAGCATCTCGAAAAAAGTGTGATGCCGGGCCGTGTAGCCGACGTTTTCCAGGTCATTGTGCTTGCCCCCGGCCCGGACGCACTTCTGGGAGGTGGTCGCCCGGTTGTAGCCGCGCTTCTCCTCGCCCAGAAACACCCGCTTGAACTGGACCATACCCGCATTGGTAAACAACAGGGTCGGGTCGTCCCTCGGAACCAAAGACGAGCTGCGGACGATCTGGTGGCCTCGGGATTGGAAGTACTCCAGGAACTGTCTTCGGATGTCGTTGCCTGTCATGCTCGCTCTTCCCCTCCTTGGCAATGGGTTGGATGGATTACCCTTCTTCGGGCATCTTCTCGGGGACCTCATCGGCGTTCGGCTCGGTCCGGCGCTCGCTCAAGCCCAGGGCTTCCCGGACCCGGTCCCGAATGGCGTCATAGGTGTCGGTGTTTTCCGCCATATATTTTTTGGCGTTTTCCCGGCCCTGGCCGATCCGTTCGTTTTCAAAGGAGTACCAGGCCCCGCTTTTGTCGATGATCCCGGTGGTCACGCCCATGTCGAGGAGGTCGCCGGTGCGGGAAATCCCCTCGCCGTAAGTGATGTCGAACTCGGCTTCTTTGAAGGGCGGCGCGGTCTTGTTTTTGACCACCCGGACCTTGGTCCGGTTCCCGATCACTTCCTGGCCGTCCTTGATGGCGCCGGTCCGGCGGATATCCAGGCGGACCGAGGAATAGAACTTCAGGGCGTTGCCCCCGGTGGTGGTCTCGGGGTTTCCGAAGACCACGCCGATTTTCATCCGGATCTGGTTGATGAAAATCAGAGTGGTCATGGTCTTGCCGATGCTTCCGGTGAGCTTCCGGAGGGCCTGGGACATGAGCCGGGCCTGGAGCCCCATGTGAGAGTCGCCCATCTCCCCCTCGATTTCGGCCCGGGGAACAAGGGCGGCCACCGAATCGACCACCACGATGTCCACGGCCCCGCTGCGGATCAGCATGTCGAGGATCTCGAGGGCCTGCTCCCCGGTATCGGGCTGGGAGACCAGAAGATCGTTGCAGTTGACCCCGACCTTCCGGGCGTAAACGGTGTCCAGGGCGTGCTCAGCGTCGATAAAGGCGGCTACGCCCCCTTGCCGCTGGGCCTCGGCCACGCCGTGGAGCGCCAGGGTGGTCTTGCCCGAAGACTCCGGGCCGAAAATCTCGATAACCCGGCCCCGGGGAAACCCGCCGACGCCCATGGCCCGGTCCAGGGCCAGGGAGCCGGTGGGGATTACCGGCACATCGGCCACCTCCCGGCTGCCCAGCATCATGATCGCACCCTTGCCGAACTGGCGCTCAATCTGAGTCACGGCGCTGTCAATGGCCTTCTGCTTGTCCGGCGATATATTCATAAATGCCTCCTGATGATCGAATATGTGGATTTGCTTCATGGATGATTAACGTCGGATTGGTCCCCGCCCAGCGGTGCCGTGGCGACGCGGCTGTACGTCGCGCCCCGGGGCGACAATTTGCTCCGGAACAGGACCATCTCGTCGGCGGCAAAGCTCTCGGTCTCGATCCCGGCCAGCTCGGCCATTGCCGCGGTCAAGGGCTCAGGGTCCAACCGCCCCTTCGTCCGGGCCAGAGTCAGATGGGCCCGAAAGGGCCGGGTCTCCGGCGGGATTCCCGTCTCGGCCAGGGCCTCGTCCAAGGTCGCCTGAAAGCGGATCAGGGCCTCGGTCTCCCCTTTAAGCCCGGCCCAGACCACCCGGGCCTTTTTCACCGACGGGAAGACGCCGATTCCCTTTGCCGCCAGGCTGAGAGGAGCCCCATCCCGCCCCGCCGTTTCCATGGCCGCCGTCAAGGCCGGCACTGCGTCATGGGGGATGTCGCCAAGGAATTTCAGGGTCAGATGGACGTTTTCCGGCGGAACCCAGCGCAAAGGGAAATGGTAAGGCAGGAGCCGTTCCCGAAGGGTCATTAGATGATCGCGGACCACCGCCGGCAGCGGCAACGCGATAAAGGCCCGGAGCGTCTCAGCCATCCGGAGCCCCGGCGTCATGCTGACAGACGAATTTCTCCTGGACCGGCATCTGTATCCGAATCCAGGTCAGGACCTTGTCGAATTCCGCCCGGACCTCGGCCAGGGCCCGGCCCCGATGGCTGACCCGGTTTTTCTCATCGGCCGTCAACTGAGCAAAGGTCTTGCCCAAAGGCGGATAAAAAAAGATCGGATCGTACCCGAAACCCTTGTCCCCGGCGGGCGACTCGGCGATCCGGCCTTCGCACCGGGCCTCATAAGTGAGCGCCGGCCCGGTGGGCACGGCAATGGAGATAACGCATTCAAAGGCCGCGGTCCGGTCGGTCCGGCCGTCCATTTCGGCCAGGAGCCGGTCGCACCGGTCGGCGTCGGAAAGCCCGTCTCCGCCGTATCGGGCCGAATAGATTCCCGGCGCCCCGTCCAAAGCCCGGACGGTCAAGCCCGAATCGTCAGCCAAAGCCGGGGTCCCGAGGACCCGGGCCGTAAAGCTCGCCTTTTTGTAAGCGTTTTCCTCGAATGTCTCCCCGTCCTCGACCACCGGCGGAATAGGGCCGAAATCGTCGAGGTTCTTGATCGTCACCGGAAAGCCCGAAAGCAGCTTCCGGATCTCGGCCGTCTTACCCGGATTCCGGGTGGCGATCACCAGCGGCAGCAGATCTTCCATGAACCCCTCGTTTCATCCTGACTTCATCCAAATCACCGTCGGCGGAACCCCGCCGACGGACCATAACCCCGAATGTATAAAACAGTACCGCCATTTTGTAAAGAATTTTGAAATCATTGGTTTCGGGAAAAAAGCCTTTACAGGCCGAATCGTGCTGGATGCTTGTGGTTTCAATTTGACATCGCCATCCCGCTCCGTCAATATGAGAAAAGCGATGGCCGTACAGTCATCAGGGCCTAATCGCCCGCCAAAGGAGAGCTTCACCGAAACGAAAAATTTCCCCGAGATGAGGATTGACCTTATGAAAACCATCCAACTGACCACCAAAACGGATGAAAACGGGATGCTAAGCCTGCAACTGCCTCTTGACGCCCCGTTACAGGCGATGGATGTCATTGTCGTATTACAGCCCGTGCCCGAGGGTACGAAGCCCGAAACGACATCCAAGGGTTGGCCGACGGGGTTTTTCAGGAAAACCGCCGGAGCGTTTGCCGAAGACCCGATTGAGCGGCCCGACCAGGGCG
>CAYNGG010000262.1:3861-5941 GCA_964396575.1 uncultured Desulfobacteraceae bacterium
GAATTTTCAAGAGTCCAGGGCCTTGACATCGAGGATTGGCAAAATCCGCGGGCTTCCTGATCGATCACCCTCTCCTTCCTCCTAGTTTCCCCAAGGATTCTGAAATTATTGGTTTCGGGAAAAAAGCCTTTACAGGCCGAAGCCTGCTGGTATAAAACCTTTTCCGTCTGTTAGTGAGCGCCCGATGGGTCGGGTCGCCGTTTGAAAACGCCGCCAAATCGCGGAGAATTTAATATGCACAAGTTATTGACTGATTCGCCGAGCCGGAAGCTGCTGCTCCTCGGCAACGAGGCCATCGCCCGGGGGGCGGTGGAGGCCGGGGTGGCCCTGGCATCCACCTATCCGGGGACGCCGTCTTCGGAGATTTCCCTAAACTTCTTTCAGATCTCCCGGGAAAGCGACCTCTACTTTGAATACAGCACCAACGAGAAAGTGGCTCTGGAAGTCGCCGCCGCCGCCGCCAACGCCGGATTGCGGAGCATGTGCGTGATGAAGCACGTGGGCGTCAATGTCGCCGCCGACGCGCTCATGACGCTGGCCTATGTCGGGGTCAAGGCGGGGCTGGTGATCATCAGCGCCGATGACCCGGCCATGTTTTCCAGCCAGAACGAGCAGGACAACCGGTATTACGGGCTGATGAGCGGCCTGCCGGTGGTCGAGCCCACATCGGTGGCCGAGGCCCGGGAGATGGTCCCCTTCGCCTTTGACCTCTCCGAGGAGCTGGGTCTCCCGGTGATCTTCCGGACCACCACCCGGATCAACCACTCCACCGCGCCGGTGATCCTCGGGGATATCCGTCCCCGGGTCACCCGGGGACACTTCAACCGGGATCCCTTTAACTATGTCACGGTCCCGGCCGTCTCCCGGAAGCTCCACGCCCGGCTTCTCGAGACCATCGACCGGGCGGCGGCCATTTCCGAGATCTGCCAGTACAACACGGTCGATGGCGACGGAACCTGGGGGATTGTCACCAACGGCGTGAGCTATGCTTACGTCAGCGACGCCATCCGGGATCTGGGGATCGCGGACCGGACCCGGCTGCTGCGGATCGGGATGTCCCATCCCATGCCGGCGGAAAAGATCCGGGCGTTTCTTTCGGGCTGCGACCGGGTTCTGGTGGTCGAGGAAGGCGAGCCTTACATGGAGACCGCCATCCGGTCCATTGCCCAGGGCGCCGGCCTGACCCTCCCCATCCGGGGCAAGGATTCGGACCTCTTTTCCCGCCTTTACGAATTCAGCCCGGCGGTCGTCCGTCGGACCATCGCCGCCTACTTCGGCATCGACCACACGCCCCCGCCGTCCCTCGACCTATCCGACCTCCCGGAGATCCCTCAGCGGCCGCCCAACCTCTGCGCCGGCTGCTCCCATCGAGCCACCTATTACGCGGTGAAGACGGCGGCCGAGGGCCTCGACGTGATCCATCCCACCGACATCGGCTGCTACACCCTCGGGTTTCTGCCGCCGCTTTCCATGGGCGACTTTCTCCTCTGCATGGGCTCGTCGGTGGGGACTTCCTGCGGCTTTTCCGCGGCAACCGACCAGCGGCCGGTGGCCTTTATCGGCGACTCGACCTTCTTTCACTCGGGCATCCCCGGACTGGTCAACGCCGTTTTCAACGGACACCGGCTCACCCTGGTGATCCTGGACAACGGCACCACCGCCATGACCGGTCATCAGCCTCATCCCGGCGTGGATATGGAAGCGCTTTCTTTCGAAGGGTTCGGCCGGGTCTCGATCGAGGCGGTGGTCCGAGCGATCGGCGTGGGCCATGTAACGACCATCCGGCCCTACAACGTCAAGAAAAGCGTGGCGGCCGTCCGGGAGTCTCTGGAATATCCGGGGGTTTCGGTGGTCATCGCTCAGGAGCCCTGCGTCCTGTTCGCCCGGTCCCTGGGGAAAAAGCGGGGCCGGCCCTTTACGGTGACCGACCGCTGCAAGAATCACCGGACCTGCATCGAATCGCTGGCCTGTCCGGCCTTTTTCATCGAAGACGACCGGGTCCGGATCGACGAAGCCGCCTGCACGGGGTGCTCGGTCTGCGCTCAGATCTGCCCGGAGGGGGCCATTTCCCCGGCTCGAA
>CAYNGG010000263.1:0-5928 GCA_964396575.1 uncultured Desulfobacteraceae bacterium
CGGAGACCTCGACGGCGGTGAGGCCGGCCGCGGCGGCCCGTTCCACCCCCCGCTGGTTCAGAGTCAGAGCGGTGAAGACGACATCCGGCCGGGTCCTGAGCCGGCCGATCAGCGCCTCCGCATCGGCCATCTGGGGGACCCGGGCCGGATGAACAAAGGCGGTCACCTGGATCTCCCGGAGACCGGCGGCGATCAGCGATTCGATCGTCCGGGCTTTAAAGTCCGTTGGGATCGGCGTTGTTTCCAACTGGAACCCGTCTCGGGGTCCCACTTCGATGAGCGTCGCCGTCCGGGGCAGTCGTTCAAACATATTTTTGATTTTAGATTTTAGATTTTAGATTTTTGCCTGCTTCAGAAAGGAGACCCATCTTATGCAGGGCGCATTGGCTGATATTCTGGTCATCGATCTGTCCCGGTTTCTGCCGGGGCCTTACTGCTCGATGATCCTGGCCGACCATGGGGCGAGGGTCATCGCCGTCGAGGACCGGCGGTTTGCCGCGGACGCGGTGCCGTTTCTCGAGGGCGTCAACCGGAACAAGGAGCATGTATCCCTCAACCTTAAAAGCGAGGGGGGACGTTCGGTCTTTTTGGAGCTGGCCCGCCGGGCCGACGTCATTCTGGAGGGGTTCCGCCCCGGCGTGACCGACCGGCTGGGGGTGGGATACGCGGCGGTCCGTGAGGTCAACCCCCAGATCATCTACTGTTCCGTGACCGGTTACGGTCAGACCGGAGACCGCCGGCACCTGGCCGGCCATGACCTCAACTTCGCCGGCTACGGGGGCGCCCTCTCGCTCATCGGGCCGGCCGACGGGCCGCCGTCCATCCCCGGCCTCCAGCTCGGGGACATCTCGGGGGGGTTCAACGCCGTTATCGGGGTGCTCATGGCCCTGTTTCACCGGGAGCGGACCGGGACGGGTCAGGCCATCGACATTTCGATGACGGACGCGGTCACGGCAACGCTCCCGTTGGCCGCCGGCTGGTACTGGACTTATGGGGAGCCACCGGCACGAGGCGACTTCGCCCTGGCCGGCCGCTACGCCTACTACAACCTCTATGAGACCGGGGACGGCCGGTACGTGACCCTCGGGGCCATCGAGCCCCGGTTCTGGCAGCACATCTGCCACTATTTCGGGGTCCCCGAATACATCCCCTTGCAGTCGGACGAGGATCGGCGGGAGGAGATCATCGACTTCTTCCGTCGGGCGTTTGCCCGGAAAACCCGGGACGAGTGGCTTTCGATCTTCGAGGGGATGGATGTCTGCGTGGGCGGGGTTTTGTCCCTGGACGAGGTTCTCGAAGCCCCGGATGCCCGGCGGCGGGGGCTGGTGTCGGAAATTCCCGACCCATCGGGGCGGACCGTCGCCGTTTTGGGCTCGCCCATCCGGATGACCGCCACGCCTGGGGAGGTCCGGACCCCGCCGCCGCGGTTCGGCGAGGGGACCCGATCCATTTTAAAAGAGCTTGGCTACCCCGAGGCCGAGATCGAGGCGATGGGCCGGGAGGGCGTGTTCTGAGATGAGCGATGACCGGCCCCTCCGGATCTGGCTTTTGGGCTACCGAAGCCACCCCCACTGCGGCGGTCAGGGGGTTTATCTTCGTCACCTGAGCCGGTCGCTGGCCGCCCTCGGCCACCGGGTGACGGTGGTTTCCGGCCCCCCCGAGCCGGAGATCGACCCGGGCATTCCCGTCCACCGGCTTCCCAGCCTGGACCTTTACAACCCCGACGAGCTTTTCCGGATTCCCCATCCCCGGGAGCTGGCGAACCCGGTCAATCTCATCGAATGGCTCGGGGTGGCCACCATGGGATTCCCCGAGCCGATGACCTTCGGCCTCCGGGCCTACCGGTTTCTGCGTCACCATTTAGGGGAGATCGACGTTATCCACGACAACCAGAGCCTCTCCTACGGAATCTGGGCCCTGGCCGGCCGCCGTCCCACGGTGGCCACGATCCATCACCCCATCACCCGGGACCGGGAGATCGCCGCGGCCGCCGCCGGACCGTTCTGGAGAAGGCTCAAGGAACGGCGCTGGTATTCGTTTATCGCCATGCAGACGGCGGTGGCCCGGCGGCTCGGGCATCTCATTACCGTCTCGGACCGGGCCCGGGCCGACATCGCCGCCGATTTCAAGCTCCCGCCCGACCGGCTCCGGGTCGTCCCCAACGGAATCGACACCGACCGGTTTCACCCGATGCCGGGCATCGCCCGGGAGCCCGACCGGGTTATTGTCACCAACAGCGCGGACATGCCGCTCAAGGGTTTGCGGCACCTCATGCGGGCGGTGGCGAAGGTGTCCCAATCCGGCCGGGAAATCCGGCTCACCGTCGTCGGGGCTCCGAACGCCAACGGCGATGTCGTCCGGCTGATCCGGACCCTCGGGATCGGGGACCGGGTCAGCTTTACGGGCCGGATCGGGCAGGCCGATTTCGTCCGGCATTACGCGAAGGCCGCCCTGGCGGTGGTCCCGTCCATCTACGAGGGATTCGGGCTGCCGGCCGGGGAGGCC
Organism: uncultured Desulfobacteraceae bacterium; assembly: GCA_964396575.1. Classification (GTDB taxonomy): domain Bacteria; phylum Desulfobacterota; class Desulfobacteria; order Desulfobacterales; family JAABSP01; genus CAYNGG01. Next base: position 2,506 of record CAYNGG010000263.1, read on the forward strand.
ATGGCCTGCGGCGTGCCGGTGATCGCCACCACGGGCGGGGCCCTGCCCGAAGTGGTGGGCGACGCCGGGGTCCTGGTCCCGCCGGGGGATTCAGCGGCCCTGGCCTCGGCCATCCGGGATCTTTTGGACCACCCCGACCGGGCCGCCTGTTTAGGGGCGATCGGATACCACCGGGTCCGGCGCCGGTTCACCTGGGACCGGGCGGCCCGGCGGACCGTCGCCGTATATCAGGACGCCATCCGTGATCACCATTGACTTTGACCGGCTAAAACCGGAAGGCCGGCTGCTGGACATCGGGTGCGGTCCGGGCCGTCACACCGCCGCCGCCGCGCGTCTCGGGTGGAAACGGGTGGTGGGGGCGGATCAATCGGCCGCCGACCTGACCACGGCCCGCCGGCGGCTCCTCGATGAGGGCCTTGCCGCGGCCCTAACCGCCACCGATATCCGCCTTCTTCCTTTTCGGGACGGGGCCTTCCACGCGGTGGTCTGCGCCGAGGTCCTGGAGCACATCCCCGACCACCGCCAGGCGGTAAAAGAGCTGGTCCGGGTTCTCGCCCCCGGCGGCCGGATGGCAATCAGCGTGCCCCGGTACCTGCCCGAACGGATCTGCTGGATGCTGTCAGACGCCTACCACAAGGTGCCGGGCGGCCACATCAGAATCTACCGGAAGGCGGCCCTGATCCGCCTGCTCACCGCCGCCGGGCTGACCCCCGCTGACTGCCACGGGGCCCATGCGCTCCATGGGCCTTATTGGTGGCTCAAATGCGCGGTGGGACCGGACCGGGACGACGTTCCACCAGTGGAGTGGTACCATCGGCTGCTGGTTCGGGAAATGATGGGCCGCTCCCGCATTCTCACCGCCCTGGAACGGATTCTGAATCCGTGGATGGGCAAAAGCCTGGTGGTCTATTTCCGAAAACCCCCGATTCAGGAGAAATCCGGGCGGCCGTAATCCGACAGCCGGGTGACCTCGGCGTGGAGCAGCCCGCCGGGCTCGACAGCCACGTCCCGGCAGAGGACCTTTCCCCGGCAGCAACCGGTGGGGAGGATGCTCAGATCCCGAAGGGCTCGGAGCTGACCGTCGAAGGTGCCCCCGACGGTGACGCTCCCCGCCTTGATCCGGGCGTAAACCGCGCCGGTCTCCCCGATAATCACGGTATCCCCCACCACCGTTCCCCTGACCGTCCCCCGGATGATCAGCTTGCCCTGAACGGTCAGAGTGCCCTCGAACGTGGCATCTTCCTCGATGATGGAGATGGTCTCCCGCTTTTTCCCGGTGAGCTTCATTCTGTTGTCCCGCCCGTTCGAGGGTCGCCGGCCGGGGCCACGGCAAAGTCCCGTTCGTAGATCAACGCCCCGGCGGTGTCAAAGATAAAGACCGTGGCCAACGCCAGGTCCCCCGGCGCCGTTGCGGGGGGGACCTGGAAGGTCATCCACCGATAGTTGGTGATGGAGAAGGTCTTTCCCACCGTCTTGCCGGTTGGCCGTCCGTCCACCAGGGGGACATTCGGCAGCGGCAGAGCGGGGCCATTGCCTTTCGGCCGGAGCACCACCACCATAAAGCCCGAGATCCGCTCGTCCGCCTCGATCGTCTCCAGCCGAAGCTTGATGACCGGCTCCGGTCCGTCGTTGTGGTTGGTGAAAAACTCCGTCACGGTCACCGGACTCGCCGAAAATGCCCCCCCGGCTCGGGGTGGCGTAATCGGTGAGATGGCCGATGGGGAGGGCCGAAATCCATCGGGAACGGCCTCTCCAAACAGGTCGCCGGCCCGCCAGTGCTCGGCCCGAAGCGAGGAGATCTCCTCCCGGGCGGCATTCAGAGCCCGATCCAGCCGGCGCCCCGCCGACTCGGCCCGGAGGTAGAGCCCAAAGCCGACGCCGGCCGCGGCCAGGCTGATCACCGTTATCAGAGCCATCGCCCAGAGGGTGGTCCGATACCACCGGATCGGGCGGACGCGGCCATCGTCGTCCACCAGAAGCACGGTACCGCTCCGGCGACGACGTGAGGGGATCAGCGGCGCTGCCACGTCTCCCGAATGATCTTCCACTCAGCCCCTTGCCGGGTCAGAACAAGGCGCTTTTGGCCGGTGGCGGAATAACCGCTGGAATCATAATGCTGAGTAAAGCTCACCACCGGCCGGTCGGGATCACCGGCATCCACCGTCAGATCCTCATCCCGGGTGACGCGGATGTAGTCATACTGGCGATTCAGTTGAGCCTTATGGCGGAGCCAGGCCTCACGGTCTTTCCCCTGGGATCGAAAGTCCTCGCCGTAAAACTCGCCGTAGGCCTCGATGTTTTTCGATGTCCAGGCCGCCAGCCATCGATCCACCAGGGAGGCGATCTCCGCCTCGGCTACGGGCGCCGGAAGCTCCGCGGCGGCAGCCGTTTCCGCCACCGTCTCCGTCTCCCCTGATGTCAAGGCATCCAGGGCCGCCAGGAGAGGGGCCTTGTCGAGCGACGGCTTGTGTGCGCGGGCTTCCAGCCCGCGATAATCCGATGGCGGGGTCCTGGGATACTCGTCACCGATAACGGAAAAGACGTCGTCGTCATAGCTCAAAAAGAGCTTCCGGGTCCCCACATAGACCCGGGTCCCGTTGCCGTCAAGGTAGAGATCAAATCGGGCCACATAGGTATCACCATGCTTGAGCACGGCCAGATCGTCCATCCGAACCGCAATCCCCCCCTCGATGGATGACCCCGATCGCTCGACCGACCACCGACGCCACCAGTCAATGGCCGGCAAGTACGAGGGAGAGTAGGCGGCCAGGTACTGGTGGTAAGTGCCGGTGGTCAGAGACTCCCGCCACTTATCGAGAAACTCGAGGACCGCCTCCCGGGCAATCTCCCGGAGAGCGGTCGTGGTGGTGGATATCCGCTCGACGACCACCAGCGGGGTCCGGTGGAGGGTAATCCGGTCGGCCAGGCGGGCGAGCACCTCGTTTCCCACGACGACACACCCGTTGGAGCTCCGGGGCTGGAGCGCCGTATTCGTGCCGTGGAGCCAGATGGCGCTCCCGGTCAGCCCGCTCAACCGGTCAAGGAGATTGGGGTAGTCGGTGGGGAAGGCCTTGATGCCGTAGATGGGCGACAGCTCCCGGTCCTCGTGCTCGTCAATGAAGAAATAGATCCCTTCAGGGGTTTTGGCGTCCCCGGAGACCCGCTTGGGTCCGTCCGACTTCCCGGTGGCGCAATCGGTGTCCATCACCAGACGGAACCGGTCGCCGTCATAAGCGTAGAGATAAAGGGTCTGGGTCGCCTTTTCCACCACCAGCGTATAGGCGGTGCCCCTCTCGCCGGGGTCGAGGGCGATAAGGTTGTCGGGAATCCGCCCGTCGCCGGAGACCTCCGGGGTTTCCAAAGTTTTGGATGCCCCGGAGGTCTCGGTAGCCGGAGCCGGGACCGCCAGCCAGAAGCTCACCA